>JBNNED010000283.1:0-3623 GCA_050285825.1 Verrucomicrobiales bacterium
CGACGCTCTTCCGATCTCCCGCAGAGGCTTTTTTGCGGTCCATGGCATGCCCTTCCTCCTCCAGCGACATCATGTGGAAGATCTCCTTCGTCGCGGTGTAGAGGATGAAGACGCCACCGAATAAGACGATGAGGCTGTGGAAGTTAAAACTCCCCGTGACCCAGCCGCCTTCCGGCAAACTGAACCAGGTGGCCTGCAGCTTCGACACCAGAGTGACCAGCACGACCATCAGGACGAGGCGGAAGAGGACGGCGAGGCCGATCCCGGTCTTGCGCACCATGCTTTGCTTGTCTTCCGGGGCTCGTTTCGACTCCAGAGAGATGTAGAGCAGATTATCAAAACCCAGGACGGCTTGCAGCAGCACGAGCATCGCCAGGGTGACCAAGGCGGAGAAAATTTCGGACATGAGGTGATGGATCGGGGGTTCGCGTGGTCAAGTTCAGCGTTTGTCGCTGTGACCGACCTTTTCCTGCAATAATTTCCGCAATTCATCAAGTCCCTCCTCTTCCTGGGCCGATATCGACACAATGGGGACCTTCGGGAAGCGGCTGCGCAGGATTTCCAACTTCTCGTCCGTCCCTTCGACGTCCATTTTATTGGCCACGATCATCCACTCGAAGGCCGCGAGTTCCTCGTCGTAAAGCTTGATTTCCTTGCGCAGCGTCTGGATGTCCTCGATGGGATCACGGCCGTCGGTTCCCGCCATGTCCACGACGAAAAGCAGCAGGTGACAGCGCGTAATGTGGCGCAGGAACTCGTGTCCGAGGCCCCGGTTGGCGTGCGCTCCTTCGATGAGACCTGGAATGTCGGCCACCGTGCAGCGCTCGAAACCGCCGAAATCGACCACGCCGATGTGCGGGTTGAGCGTGGTGAAGGGATAGGAAGCGACCTTCGGTTTGGCCGCCGAGAGCTTGCCCAGCAGGGTGGATTTCCCGGCATTCGGGAAGCCGACCAGCCCCGCGTCCGCGATGCGCCGCAGCTCCAGATAAAACACGCCGCTCTCGCCTTCCGTGCCCAGCTCGTGCTCGCTGGGCGTCTGATTCGTCGCGCTGCGGAAGTGGAAATTCCCCCGTCCGCCCTTGCCCGGCTGACAGAGCACGATGCGCTGCCCGTTCTCGGTCAGGTCCGCGACCGGCTCCAGCTCCACGCCCTCCTCGCTGCGCTCCAGATCCGCCGCTTCCTTCAAACTCGCCGCCGGACTCCGGTAAATGACCGTTCCGGGAGGAACTTTGCCCAGCGCCGACTTTCCGTTCTTCCCGTGCCGTTTCCAGCTCTGCCCGTGCGCGCCATCGCCCGCGATGAGCTTGGGATTGTAGTGAAAGCTCCGCAAGTTGTCGGTGTTCGGATCGACTTCGAGAATGACCTGGCCGCCATCGCCGCCATCGCCACCATCCGGACCCCCGCGCGGGACGAACTTCTCCCGGCGAAAGCTCACCACGCCGTTTCCGCCGTCGCCGGCCCGACAAAAAATCTTGGTATGATCAATAAACATCGTCTTCTTACTTCTCTGGGTTCGGCCCGAAAGCCTTCATAAAACACACTTCCAAGGCCAAGGCCTCCGTCACATTCGTCTCCCACAAGCGCCGCAGCTCCTCCACGGCCTCGATGCGCCGCAGGACATCGCCGAGCTCCATCCCCTGCGCCACTTTCCCCAGCGCCTCTTCCTCCGGAAAGGCCAGCCCCGCCGTCACACCCGCCTTGCGCCGCAATAAATCGCCAAGCCACGCCAGCAGAGCATCGACGAGCCGACCCCGCACCGCGAGATACTCCGCACTCGTCATGGCCTCAAAAACCTTCTCCCGCTGCTCCAGCCAATCCCCCTCCGTCGCCTTGCCGTAACGCGCCACTTCTTCCTTGAAAGCCTCCTTGTGCGTCTTCTCCAAGCGTGCCCGGTGCTCCGCCAAAAGACCTTCGAAAGCCCCCTTCAGCGCCAAACTTCCCTCCAATGTCTCCAAACCCCGCTCGGTCGCCTGCCGCAGCAAGGGCACGAGCTCACGCACTTCCTCGGGCCGCTCCGCCCCCGCCTCCGGGTGCAAAGGCAGGTGGACACAGCGCGACCAAATCGTCGGCAGCAAGCGCTCCGGCTCGCCGGACAGGAGCAAGAGCAAGCTCCCCGGCGGCGGCTCCTCGAGCGTTTTCAAAAAAGCGTTCTCGGACGACTCGTTCATGCGGTCGGCATCGACAATGACCCCGATTTTCCAGGTCCCGCGCGGGGCCGAGCGCTGCATGAGCTTCTCGATGCCCCGAATGGCCTCCACGGAAATCTGACGCGATTTCGAGCGCGGCCGCAGCACCCGCACGTAATCACCCTCCACCTCCGCGAGCGTCGGTTCCTCCTGCGCCACGGCTTCCCCCCATAAATCCAGCGGTTCCTCCGCTTCTCCGTTCAGCAAATCAGCCAAACGCGCCGCCAGGCGCTCCTTCCCGCAACCCTTCGGCCCCGTCACCAAAAAGGCATGCCCCAGCCGGCCGCGCTCATGCGCCGCGCTCACCAATTCAAAAGCCTGATCAACCGTAAACGACATCCCTACCCGGTCTTATACCACTTCGCAGAATAAAAAAGCCTATAGGCGAAGTGAATCTTGCTGAAATCAAGGCGTGATGAGGGCGTGATGCCAGCATCACAAGCGAAGAACAACGCTGACTTTCAACAAGATGCACGAGTCTCAATTTACTTTGCGAAGCCTGATTTTAAAAACGATAAATTCATCCGATAGGCTCTTTTTACTCAAGAAGTGGTATTAACCTCTCCCCGCTCGTCACGCAAGCCTCGCGCCATTCCTGTCATGACCCGGACACACGTGGGAACTTCCCACGGAAAAATGAACATAAAAAAAACCGCCACCCCAAAGATCTTCCCTCCAGAGAAATTCAGGGCGGCGGCGGGCGATTGATAGCAAGCGACGAACCCCTTGCCAAGAGAAAAGTGAGGGAAAGTGCATTTTTTTCAAAACACCCTCTCAAACACGCCTCGTCGAGCCCTCCTTACGCGGCTTTCTTCCGCGCTTTGAACCACTCACCCACTTGCAGCACCGTCACGAGCAGAGCCGGCAAAAAGGTCAGCGTGATCACCGCCGAGCAGGCCAGCCCGAAGAGCACGATGGCCCCGACCCCACGGTAAAGCTCCGTTCCGGCTCCCGGGAGGAAGACCAGCGGCGAGAGACCCATGAGCGTGGTTGCTGTCGTCATCAAAATCGGTCGCAAGCGCGCCCGCATGGCATCCCGCACGGCCGCCACGGCGTCGAGACCTTCCTTCGCCCGCGCCATCGTCCGCTCGACAATGAGAATCGGGTTGTTCACCGAAGTTCCCAGGAGAATCAGGAAACCCAGCATCGTGATCATGTCGAAAGGCTGTCGGATGGGAGCCATCCCGAACTGCGGCAGCAGGCCACCCACGAAGTTCAGCAACCACAAGCCGACGATCCCTCCGCTGATCCCGAGCGGCACCGTGACCAGGATCAAAAATGGATAGCCCCAGTGCCGGTAAATGATGACCAACTGCAGGAAACACAACATCACCGCGACCCACATGTTGCTGCCCAGCGAGGCCCGCGTGGCATCCAGTTGGTCACTCGCCCCCGTCAAATCAACACTGACCCCGAGCGGCAGCTCCCCCGCAGATC
>JBNNED010000284.1:0-4432 GCA_050285825.1 Verrucomicrobiales bacterium
GCATTAAACTTCGCATTTCAGCAGGTTTATTTTCTGTAGATAACAGGGAGTAAAAGTAACGAGAGTCCTCCTAATACTAAATTTAATAAGGTTTGTGTGCCCCATACAACCCATCCGACAGCCTCCGCTACCTCCCCTGGACCTTCCTCGCCCTCCTCCTGCCCCTCTTTTTTTACTACTTCCGGAAAGTCCGAGCCCGGAAAGAAAACGCCGCCCTTTAACGTCTTCCTCCCATGTCCGCGCTCCGTCTCCTGCTCGTCCTCCTGGCCTGCCATCTCCCCGGCCGCGCCGAGCGACCCAACATCATCCTCATCACCACCGATGACCAACGCGCCGACGCCCTCGGATCCGCCAGTAACGGCTTCTATCACAGCCCCGTGCTCGACGCCCTCGCCGCGCGCTCCCTCGTCTTCACCGACGCCCATGCCGCCTTCGCCCTCTGCAGCCCCTCCCGCGCCACCATCCTGACCGGCCAATACGGCTCCCGCAACGGCGTCAACGGCCTCGGCGGCAAACTCCACACCCCCGCCCACTCCATCGCCCACGCCCTCAAAAACAGCGGCTACCAAACGGCCTTCAGCGGAAAATGGCACCTCCAAAACTCCCCCGCCGAACTCGGTTTCGACTGGTCCCTCGTCTTCCACAGCAACGGACGCTGGTACGGACGCGAAGTCTCCCTCAACGGCCAAAAATCAACTCCCCGAGAACTCATCGACGCCCACTGCGCCAAAATTTCCGCCCGCTACCTGCGCGAAGAGCGCGACCCCGCGAAACCCTTCTTCCTCTGGCATTGCACCCAGCTCCCGCACATGGATCACCGCCACACCTGGCCGGCCAGTGCCGAAAACAAAGCCCGATTCGACCCCGCCCGCATCCCTCTCCCACCCACCTGGCGAGGACCCGGAGAGCACCAACCCCCTCACCTCGCCACCGTCCGCAACCGCAGCCAAGCTCTGAAATACGGATACGATCAAGCCGCCAAAATCCGTGAGCACATCCGCGACTACGCCGCCACCATTGCCGACCTCGACCAAGCTCTCGCGCCTCTTTTCGCGGAGATCGATCGCCAAAAACTGCGCGACAACACCCTTCTCATCTTCCTCGGTGACAACGGCTGGATGCTCGGCGAACACGGCCTCACCAGCAAAGTTCTCGCCTACCAAGCCTCCACCCACATCCCCTTCATGATCTCCGGTCCCGGCGTCAACCCCGGGAAAAGCGACGCCCTCGTCTCCAATCTCGACCTCGCCCCCACCCTCCTCCGCGCCGCCGGACTGCCAGCCGCCGGGCACCATCAGGGCCTCGCTTTGCAAGACCTCTGGCACGAGGACGGCCACCCGTGGCGCCGCCATTTTCTCTACGAAGCGACCGGCGGCTACGGCGGCGTCCCACCCACCGGCGCCCTCATCACGAAAGAACACCGTCTCATCGCGACCTGGGAAAAGTCACCCCTCGCACCCGCCCCCTTTCTCGAGCTCTACGACCGACTCGGCGATCCCCACGAGCAGCGCAATCTCGCCTCCGATCCCGGCCGGCAGAAACTCATCGAAAAACTCTACCTCCCTTTGCGCGAGCACGCCTGGTAAGCTTTTCAGAAAGAAAGCCCCGCCCTCCGCGTAAAAGTCATTTCCAGCAATTCTCACGTCGTCATGAAACATTTTTCTCAACTCGCCGCCGCCCTCGTCGCCACCAGCACCCTCACCGCCGAGGAGCCGAAACAACTTTCCGGCATCTACCCCTCACTCGCCATGTTCAACAACGAGGGCGAATGCGGCACCGGTGCCGTCGTCCCCTGGGCCGACCGCCTGTGGGTCGTCACCTACGCCCCTCACCAACCGACTGGTTCCACCGATAAACTTTACGAGATCACTCCCGATCTCAAACAAATCGTCCGCCCCGAATCCATCGGCGGCACCCCGGCCAACCGTATGATTCACAAAGAGAGCGGTCAACTCTTCATCGGCCCGCACGCCATCTCCGCAGAGGGCGAAGTCCGCACCATTCCTTACAAGGACATGTTTGGTCGCCACACCGGTAACGCCCGCAGCCTCAGCGACCCCGCCGGCAAAATCCTCTACGCCACCATGGAAGAAGGCATCTACGAAGTGGACACCAAAACCCTCGCCGTCACCGAGCTCTGGGCCGACACCGCCAACAAAAAAGGCGGGCGGAAATCCGGTCTCCCCGGCTATCACGGCAAGGGCTTTTACTCCGGCCAGGGCGTTTACGTTTACTCCAATAACGGCGAATACGGCAAAGAAGCCCAGTCCCGCCCCGACGTCCCCTCCGGCGGCCTCGGCGAGTGGGACGGCGAAGCCGAAAAATGGACGCTCATCCGCCGCAACCAGTTCACCGAAGTCACCGGCCCCGGCGGCATCCACGGTAACCCCAATCCCGAAACCGACCCCATCTGGACCGTCGGTTGGGACCACCGCTCTCTCCTCATGGGCGTGCGCGAACCCGAAAGCGGCTGGACTTTTTACCGTCTCCCGAAAGGCTCCCATTCCTACGACGGCGCCCACGGCTGGAACACCGAATGGCCCCGCATCCGTGACATAGGTGAGGATGATTACCTCATGACGATGCACGGCACTTTCTGGAAATTCCCCAAAACCTTCACCTCCGGAAACTCCGCCGGCATCACCCCGCGCTCGAATTACCTCAAAGTCATCGGCGACTTCGCCCTCTGGCAAGACCGCCTCGTCTTCGGCTGCGACGACACCGCCCAAAACGAGTTCCTCAACACCCGCAAGGCCAAAGGCCACGTCGCCAGCCCCCAATCCCAGTCCAATCTCTGGTTCGTCTCCCCTGAAAAACTCGACCAGCTCGGGCCCGTCATCGGTCGCGGTGCCGTCTGGGTCAAGGAAGACGTCGCCGCCGATACCCCCTCCGATCCCTTCCTCTTCTCCGGCTACCAACACCGCGCCCTCCACCTCCATCACCAGGGCGAAAAAGCCGTCACCCTCAGCCTGGAAATCGACCAAAAAGGCGACGGCAACTGGACCCCGCTGCGTGAACTCACCCTCGAGCCCAAAGGCTACCAGTTCCTCCCCTTCACCCCGGAGCAATCCGGCAGCTGGATCCGCCTCCACAGCGCCAGCCCCCTCACCGGCATCACCGCCGCCTTCGCCTACCATAACGCAGACGAACGCAGCCCCGAAGCCGCGGAACTCTTCCAGGGCATCGCTCAAAAAGATGAACAGCTCACCGGCGGCATCATCCGCGCCCGCAATGGCGACAAGCGCAACCTCGCCTTCGCCGCCCTCGATCACAAGGGCCAGGACCTCGGCAGCTACACCCTCACCGCCGATCTCGAACTCGTGAAGTCCGACGACGCCAAAGACCACGCCTACACCAAGGAAAAAGCGGCCATTCCCGACATCTCGAAAAGCCTCAGCATCGATGCCGCCTCCGTGATCTACACCGACGACTCCGGCAAAAAATGGCGCCTCCCGAAAGGCGACCCCTCCCTCGACAAACACCCCCTCGGCGGTCACCGCATCGCGCGTGAAGTCGCCACCGAGCGGGACTTCTTCAACGCCCACGGCACCTTCTACGAACTCCCCGCCCGCAACGCCGGCGGCTTCATCAAAGTCCGCCCCGTCGCCACCCACAACCGCCTCATCCACGACTTCTGCTCCTACCGCGGCCTCCTCATCTTCTCCGGCATCAGCACCCAGGCTCCCGCCGACAACCCCCACATCATCAAATCGGAAGATGGAAAAGTCGCCCTCTGGGCCGGAGCCGTCGACGACGTCTGGCAGTTCGGCAAACCCCGTGGCCAAGGCGGCCCCTGGCTCGACACCCCCGTCAAAAAAGGCCAACCCTCCGATCCCTACCTCATGACCGCTTACGACGAGAAAATCCTGCAACTGCGCTCCTCTGAAAACGCCAAGGTCACCGCCCAAATCGACCTCACCGGCGAAGGCAACTGGGCCGACTATCAAACCTTTGAACTCGAAGCCGGCCACCTCATCGGACACGAATTCCCCGCCGAGTTCCAAGCCTACTGGATCCGCTTCGTCAGCGACCGGGGCGCCAGTGTCACCGCCCAACTCATCTACAAATAAAGGGAACGCCAAGCTCCAGCTTGGCCACGCAACTCCCCCCAAAAAAGGAACGCAAGTAAAATGCCCTTCGGGTGCTCTGCTTGGCATCTCCTGATCTCCCCCCTCTGCCCCTCGTGAAACCATCCTTCAGAAGGCGGCGAATCCTCATCATCGGGTTCGCCGCCCTTTTCTTCATCCCCCTACTCGTTCTCTGGAAACTCTCCAGCGACCTCATCGCGCCGCCCCGCCGTGCCGTCCAGACGTACCACCAGGAAATCCTTTCCCATCCCGCCGCCCACGGCCTGAAAATCCGTTTGGAAAGCGCCCTCGACCAACGCGTCCCCCTCATCATCGCCGAACCCACCTCCACCCCTTCTCCCAAA
>JBNNED010000285.1:0-3442 GCA_050285825.1 Verrucomicrobiales bacterium
CCTCCACTTCCTCAGGCACCCCGCTCACCAGGGGAATGTGCCGCCATGCGCTGTCATCGGCGCTGCGCACGGAGGCGAAGACCACCGGCTTCTCCGTGGCCGACTCCTCCTGCTCGCCCGTGTGCAGAAGGTAATCATCACTCTGCGCCAGACTCAGCACGCGCAGGCGCGCCGCTTCCATCCCCGCTTCCAGCGCGAGCTCCGCTTGCACGCCATCGCTGTAGGCCCGCGCGGTGTTGCGTTCGAGCCGCACCATGCTCAGCACGCCCATCATCAGGATCATGAGACCGGCAATGGCGGTGATCGTCAGCACCAGGACAAAGCCGTTTCGGGATTGAGGTCGGGTTTTCATTTCAGGGGTATTCTTGTGGAAAAACTCTGCAAGGGGGCCGCCGGATCCACAGCTGATTCCGAGCCAAATCGTCCGCCGCCGTTCCATTCCGCCGCCGGCATCGTCCGCGCCGTCTGCGGATCAATCACTCTGAGGAGCAACTCCAAGACCGCCGGTGCGAAATCCTCCCGATCCTTTTCCGCCAACGCGGCCTGCTCCGCTTCCCACGCACTGGCATCGATCCAATCCCCCGCCCCGTTGCGCGCCAGGAAGCGAGCCTCGAACTGCATCACGTTCAGAGCCATCAGCTCGTCCGTAGCGGGATCGGTCGGCGGCGCGGGGTATGGATCCTTAGGATCTTCCGGGACATTGCCAAAAACCTCGCCACTACTCAGCATCTGCCGGTAAAGCTTCCGAGAAGAACCGCCGCCCGCATCCGCGCTCATCGCCGTGTAATAGCGCACATAACAAAGCTCGCCCCCGGCCTGCGCCGGATCCTGCGCGCTCTCGGGCTTGAGACAGAGAAAACCCAATTCATCCGACGAGAAACTCCCGCCTTCCGCGTCTTCCGCGTAGCTCATCGTGCGTCCCTTGACCCGGCTTTCCAAATCACGCTCGATGAAGTGAAGCGCTCCCCGCCCCTCCGTGCGCGCCCGGATCTCCCGCTGCGCCGTCTCGTAACCACCTGAACCCGAACCCACCAGGGACAAGAGCAGAACCATGATCCCAGTGGCGATGGTCATCGAAACCAGCACCTCGATGAACGTGAACCCCCGGGTCGAAGGATGGACTTTAGTCGTCATACTGCGTCTTCAAAGTGTGAAATCCCAAATTCTTCCGCTCGCTCAGCGGCGCGACAGCCGGGGCGGAAACCTCGACGCTCACCTTGGACAAAGTCTCCCCCGGCAAATCCGGCGGCGCGTACCCCTGACCCACCACCTTGACCAAATAAACCTCGTTTCCCCCCTGCACCCCGCTCTCCCACGCCCCCGCAGCCAGAGTGCGCGAAAACACCCCTTCCTCGTCGAACCCCAAAACGACAGCGTCACCTCCCTGCCCGAAGTCCGGATAAGCGAGCGTCCCTTCCAAATACATCCCTTCTCCCCGCCAAGCCCGCGCCACGTCATCACTGATCTGCTCGGCAATCCACGCCGCCCGCGTCTCGTCACCGGAATAGCGTCGCGACTGACTCGATGCGCCCAGTGCCGCGAAAATCAAGGGCACGGTCACCGCGATGATCGAAATCGCGATCACCGTTTCCATCAGGGTCATCCCCGCCTGCCGCTTGTGTGAACCAACTGTCATGGCGCCAATTTCTCTACGTGCTTCACCCGACCCGTCAATCGGCTGACTTCAATAATCTCCACCGAGGCTCCGCCCTCCTGCCCCTGCCCGATCAAGCGAGGATTCCCCCCCTCGATGATGGCCGGAGCGACGCCGATTTCGACTTTCAGCCCTCGTGGATATAAAACCGTCCCCTCGCGTGAAAAAACCAAATACGGCGCGCTCAGCTCTTGCCCGCCGAGCTTCACCCGCAGGCTCGCCGTCCCATCCATCACCGTCGCCACCCCGCGCCCCGTCTCCCCCTGCCCGACGAATTTCATCGGCTGGGGCAATTCCTCCCAACGCGTCAAAATACGCTCACTCACGTACGGAGTCGCGGCATCCTCGCCCTCACTCACCTCCACCAAGCCCATCATGCGGGCCCGACTCTCCTCCGGACCAGCAGTATAAGGTGCGAAAACCACGGCCGTGGGCACCCCCGTGGCAATGGCATGACTGCGCGCCCGCTGGAGCTGGGCCATGATCAAATCCCGGGAAACCACGCCCGCCCGTTGGTCGGAACTGGAAAAACTCACCGCCGCCAGCGAGAGCATGATGCCCACGATGGCCACCACCGCGAGCAGCTCCACGAGGGAGAAAGCGGGGAGAGCTTTGGTCTTGGGGGTCTGAACAGTCATGGCATGACGAAGTAATCACGGGGACAATACCCCTTCGCCCGCCGCATGGCAAGAACACACTCTGTGCCATTTTCGTCAGACTCACTGGCGATCAAGCACCTCACAGGCCAATTATTTCACTTCAGCTCCTCGAGAGTCTGACGCAAAATCCCCAGCGCTTCCCGCACTTCGTCTTCCGTGACATTGAGAGGCGGCAGCAGGCGCAGCGTGTCCGGACCCGCCGGCACGCTGAGAAGACCGGCTTCCATGAGCTTGGAAACAAGGAACAAGGCCGGTGTTTTCCCTTCCGGCACATCCCAGCCCTCCGCCTGCAAGCCCAGCCCGAGCAACAGCCCGGCTCCGCGCACTTCCGAAATGGCGGACAAGCCCCAGGAACTCACTTCCTCCCGGATGAGCGCCCCCATGCGCGCGGCATTTTCCGCCAAATCCTCCGCCACAATGGTGCGCACGACCGCGAGGGAAGCCGCCGCCGCCAGGGGATTTCCGCCGTAGGTCGAGCCGTGGCTCCCGGGCCCGAGGAGATCGCACAATCCCATGCGCGCGCTCACCCAGAAGGAACCGATGGGCACCCCACCGCCCATGCCTTTGGCCCAGCTCAGGGCATCGGGCTCGATATCCGGCGCGATGGCTTCCCAGCCGTTGAGCGTGCCGAGGCGCCCCATCCCGCATTGGATTTCATCAAACATCAAGAGGAGATCCCGCTCGTCGCAGAGCTGGCGCAAGCCCCGTAAAAACTCCGCGGAGACCGCATTCACCCCGCCTTCACCCTGCACAGGCTCAACCAAAATCGCCACGGTCCGATCTCCCACGGCCTCCCGCACGGCGTCCAGGTCATTGAGCGGCAGGTAACGGAATCCCGGCAGCAAGGGATCGAATCCCGCATGGATTTTCTCCTGGCCGGTGGCCGACATCGACCCGAGCGTGCGCCCGTGGAAGGATTTCCGGAAAGTCAGCAGCTCGTAGCGCGACTCGCCATCTTCCGCCGGATTTTCCGTGCCGTAACGGCGCGCCAACTTGATGAGCCCATCGTTCGCCTCCGCTCCGGAATTGCTGAAAAAGACCTTGCCGGGTCGCCCGGCGATCTTCTCGACGAGAAATTCCGCCAAATCGGCCTGCGGCTTGTTAAAATAAAGGTTCGAGCAGTGGATCA
>JBNNED010000286.1:0-3767 GCA_050285825.1 Verrucomicrobiales bacterium
GGCCACGACGTAGCCGGCGAGCTTTTCCCGGGGGCTGCGCGGGGCTTCTTTGGCAAGGTCTTTGGCGAGGAGTTGGAGTGCTTTTTCTGACATCATCGCACCCTCGAAGCGCTCGCCGGGATGTCAACCGACAATTCCCCGAGCCCGCCTGCCGCCCGTCTCAAAACGGGATGTCGTCCTCGTCCGTGTCGATCGGGCCTTCGTCATAAGAGCCATGATCGGCCTGGCCTCCTTGAGACGCGGAATCATCCGAGGGGCGCTGGGACGCGGGTCGGCCCCCGCCACCCTGGGAATTTCCGCCGCCTCCACCGCCGCCTCCAGGCAGGAACTGCATGTTCTCGCCAATGACGCGCAGTTTGCTGCGTTTTTGACCCGATTGCTTGTCGTCCCAGGTATCAAACTGGAGCCGGCCCTCGATGTAAACCGGCCGTCCCTTGCTCAGATACTGCCCGGCGAGCTCGGCTTGCCGACCCCAGAGGGTGACGTCGACAAAGGTCGTTTCTTCGATGCGTTCGCCGCTCTCGGAGGTGCGGTAGCGGTTGAGCGCCATGCCGAGATCGGTGACGGCGGTGCCTTTCGGGGTGTAGCGGACTTCGATGTCACGGGTGATGTTGCCCATGAGCATGACTTTATTCAGGTTGGCCATGATGTAATACGTTCGGGGTCGATGGATCGGGTTGGGGGCGGAAAAAAACGCGGCCGCAAGCTGAGAAATCGCACTCAAGCGCCTTCGCTTTCAGGCTCTTCGGCCTCTTCCGCGGCGGGCTGCTCGGGCGTGTTTTTCTGCTTCTGACCAGGTTTTTGGTTAAATCGGTTCGCGGCTTCGTCCACTCCCGCTTTCATGGCAAGCTGCACGGCATCGCCCGCTCTGGCAAGCGTGTTTTCGAGAAGCTCCCGCTCGGCGGGCTTGAATTTCCCGAGAACGTGACCGACGAGCGCTTCGCCGCTGACCGACTCGATCCCGAACTTGAGGCGCGGAAAATTCTCGCTCCCCAGGTGCTGGATGAGCGAGCGCACCCCGTTGTGTCCGCCGTGGCTCCCCTTGTGCCGGAATCGCAGCGTTCCCAGCGGCAGCGCCACATCGTCATAAACGACGAGGACCTGCTCGGGTTGCCAGCGGAAAAAGCGGCACAAGCTCCCGACCGAGCGCCCGCTTTCATTCATGAAGGTCATCGGCTTCAGCATGAGAACCGAGCCCAGGCGCGCGGTCTCGCCTTCCCACTTCCCGTCTTTTTGAAAACCCACGCCCGCCACCTCCGCCAGGCGATCCAGCACGCGAAAGCCCACATTGTGGCGGGTTCCCTCATACTGCGCGCCGGGATTCCCCAGTCCAACCAATAGCTTCAGCTCGCTCATGGGCGTATTCTAGCAGCCACCGGAAAAAGGGGGGCATAAAAAAAGCACCCGCCCTCACGAGCGGATGCTTTTTCCTTAATACAATCAGAGAGAATCTTATTCGGCCGCAGCGGGCTCTTCGGCAGCCGCTTCCGCGCCTTCTTCGCCTTCTTCCTCGGACTCCGCAGCCTCCACGATGCGTGGGATGACGACGGTGCCGACGAGAATATCGCCATCGGCGGTCGCGCTGACGCCTTTGGGCAGGGTCAGATCGGAAATGTGGAGAATGTCACCCACGTCGAGGTGGTCGATCGCGGTTTCGATCGTTTCCGGGAGATCGTTCGGCAAGCAGGTGATCTCGATGTCGTGGATTTGCTGCTCGAGCACGCCGCCTTTTTTGAAGCCCACGGGATCGCCGGTGAGGACGAGCGGGATGTGCGCGGTGATCTCGGTTTTGTTATCCACGGCGAGGAAATCAGCGTGGATGATGTCGCCCGTCATCGGGTCGGTCTGCACGTCCTGGATGAAAGCCATGCGCTTCTTACCTTCGACATCAAGCGTGACCACGATGTTCGCGGAGGCGCTGTGGGCGAGGAGGTCGGTGAAGACTTTGGTCGGCACCTTGATGTTGTCATTGTCCTCGGTCCCACCGTAAATGATGGCTGGGATGTATCCTTCACGGCGCATTTGCTTCAAGACACCGGAACCGGTGCGCTTGCGCAGTTCGGCTTTCAAATTGAGTTTTTTCGACATGGTTTTGGTATGAAGTTTGGCGCAAATGTCGCGCGTGGGGCGCGCTCTTTACCCTAAAGGGAGGTCAATGTCAAAGAGTGAAGTGACAGATTTTCCTTCATGAATGCGCTTAATGCTCTCTCCCATGAGCGGAGCGATCGAGAGCGCCTTCACTTTCCGGCCACTTTGCAAGGGGGTGGAATCCGTCGTAATCACTTCATCTATCGAGGATTTTTCGATCCGCTCGTAGCCCAGATCACCAAGAACGGCGTGCGTGACTCCGGCGAAAATTTTCTTCGCCCCGTTTTCTTCAAGAATTTTTGCCGCCGCGCACAAGGTGCCCGCCGTTTCCGTCATATCGTCCACCAACATGACGTTTTTTCCGGCAACATCACCGATGACTTGCATCGCCTCGACTTCCGTCGCGCTCACGCGGTGCTTGGCCACGATGGCAAGCTCGGCGCCGAGGGCATCAGCGTAGGAACGCGCCATTTTCACGCCTCCGACATCGGGCGAGACCACGACGAGATCCTCGATGCTGTCCTTCACCCGCTCACGCAGGTAGCGGACGAAGACCGGCTTGGCGTAGAGATGATCGACGGGAATGTCGAAAAAGCCCTGAATCTGCGGGGCGTGGAGGTCGAGAGTCAGCACGCGGTCCACCCCTGCGGCGGAGATGAGATTGGCGACCAGCTTGGCCGTGATGGGCACGCGCGGTTGGTCTTTCCGATCCTGGCGCGCATAGCCAAAGAATGGGATGACCGCCGTGATCTCCTTCGCACTGGCCCGCCGTGCGGCATCGACCATGATGAGCATCTCCATGAGATTATGGTTCGTCGGCGGACAAGTCGGCTGGATGATGAAGAGATCCTGCCCCCGCACGTTTTCGTTGATCTTCACGAAGCTCTCCCCGTCCGGGAAAGCGCTCACCTTGACATCGCAGAGCTCGGTTCCCAAGTAGCTGGCAATGTCCCGAGCCAACTGTGGATGCGCGCTTCCAGTAAAAATTTTCATAATTGCCAGTCTGTGACAGCCCCGTCACGCCCCATCCCTAATGGCTGGGCGGCACAAGATCAAGGCTTTGCCGAAAATTCCCCGAGGGCGATTTCGTTGATCTCTTCTTCCGTGAGTTCGGCGGGGGTGATTTGCGCTCCTTTGAGGAAGGCGATGCGCTCGGCGAGAGCCTTGTTTTGCTCATGAAACAAGCCCTCCGGCTGGTCCTTCCAAAAGCGCAAACCCTGCTGGTAACGTTTGCGCGCGGCTTCCAGCAGGGCCAAAGCCCGCTCCGGCTGCCTTTTTTGCCAAACGGCCAGCCCTTCCTTGAAAAGGCGCCCGCCCTCCCAGCAGAGAAAGGCTCCGCTCATGAAGCCCGATTCGCGCTTCCACTGCTCGCGATCTTCGCCCCGTAGGCCATGGCGACCGGCGTAATGGACTTCCCAAGCCTCGCGCATGCGTCGTTCCGAGGCGAGGGCATCAGTGCCCATGAGCTCGACGGCTTGGCTCAGGAGCTCCTGCCCGCGCACCCATTGGTTATGGAGATGACGATCAAGGACACCGAAACGTTCTTCGGCGATCTTGCTCCAGGCCTCCGCCTCTTCTCTTTGGCCCCGCGCGCGCAAGACGGGTGCCATCGCGCTCGTCGCCGTCTCATCGTAGGGATGAAGCGCGAGCGCCCGCCGGTAAACCGCCTCCGCCCGTTC
>JBNNED010000287.1:0-6133 GCA_050285825.1 Verrucomicrobiales bacterium
CTGCGATCTCCTGTGGCAATTTTCCCTCTCCGGGCTGCCGCAGATGTTGATGCTGCTTTTGCTGACCTGCGGGCTCTTTTTCGCCTACCAGGCCCTCGAAAAAAGCCTCGACGGCCGCCTCGCGATGGGCTCGATGCTCGTGGCGGGCTTTTTCTTCTGCCTCATGGCGCTGGCGCACTGGCTCGCGGTCTGGTTGGTCATCGGCTACGCCATTTTTGCCGCCGTGGCGCTGCGTCCGCGTGGTTTGGGGGCCTTGTTGACGGGGGGCATGCTCATGGCTTTCAGCGCCTTTTTCATCCTGCGCAACATGGAATGGACGGGGAATCCGGTGGGCACGGCGGGTCTGAGCGTCTTCGGGGGCCTGGTCGGCTCGGAAGAAAGCTTGATGCGGGCTGCCGCGCCGGGCGACGAGACCTACCAGATTCTTTTCCAAATGAAGTCCCTGGTGCTCAATATCACGAGCAACATTCTCCGCCAGGCGGACCAGCTTTACGTCAATCTGGGCAGCCTGCTCGCTGCGCCCATGTTCTTTTTCTCCCTCTTGCATTCCTTCAAGCGCCCCTCCATCGCCCACTTCCGCTGGCTGATTCTCCTGATGTGGTTCTTCGGCGTGATCGGAGTGGCCATCTTCGGTCAGGGTGGTGACGGGGCGGTGGCGAGTAACCAGATTCACATTCTCTTTGCCCCGATCATGGCGGCGTACGGGCTGGCCTTCGCGTCCATTCTCTGGAGCCGACTGGATTTGCCGGCCGGAGGGGGGAACGCCTTGTTGCAATACGGGCATTTCGTCATCATCATCTTCATCTCGGCCGGTCCCCTGATGTTGCAGATCCCGCGTCAGCTCAAAGCCGGCTTGTCCCGTCAGGTGAAGTGGCCGGAATGGCCTCCCTATTTCCCGAAAATCCACAACGTCGCCCTGCATGGTTACACCACGGAAGAAGACGTCGTGGTCAGCGATCAACCTTGGGCCGTGGCTTGGTATGCCGACCGCGTTTCGATCTGGCTGCCGCGAAAAATCGATGAGTTCGACCAACTGGAGCGCGAAGTGCAGGAAGCCGAGATGAGCCTTTCGGGAGTTCTCGTCTCGCCGAGTTCTTTCGAGCACAACCCGCTTTACGCCGCTCAGTCCTTTGAAAACCTTGAAGAGTTCGCCCCCCTGATGCTCGATGCCCCCTCGGTGGCCGTCAGTGGTGGCACCTTCGGCGGCCTGCGGAACGAAGCGGAAAAGCTCAACGGCTTCAATTCCCGCTACCCGCACGCCCAGCCCTTGTTCCCGGGCCGGATGACTTATTACGCCAGCCAGAAAATCGAACAAGATTAACCGAGCACATGCCGCCAAAATCAAAAGTGAATGTCCCGGGCTTCGAGGAAGCCTTGGAGGAACTGGAGGCGCTGACCGAGCGCATGGAAGGCGAGGGATTATCGCTCGAAGAACTGCTGAAAGCCTACGAGCGCGGTGATGAACTCCTGAGACACTGCGAGAAAGCGCTCGCTGGGGCGAAGAAGAAAATTGATTTGATTCAAGCCCGCGAGGATGGCAGCAATGAAAACTCATCCGGCACGGAAAGCCCGGAACCGGAAACCAACGATCAAGATGTCCGACTCTTCTAACACTCTGCCTCCTTTGCTCAGCCAAATCCAGTCTCCGGGCGACCTCAAAAAACTCTCCGATGAGGAGTTGCCGGCGCTGGCCCAGGAAATCCGCGACACCCTGATCATGAGTCTCTCGGAAACGGGCGGGCACCTCGGGCCAAACCTCGGGGTCGTCGAGCTGACGATTGCGATGCACCGCGTCTTCGACTCGCCGGAGGATAAGTTTCTCTTCGACGTCTCCCATCAGGGATACGTCCACAAGCTCCTCACCGGTCGCGCCCGGCAAATTGGCACCATTCGCCAGTATGAAGGGCTCAACGGCTTCCTCCTGCGCACGGAAAGCGAGCACGATTGCTACGGGGCGGGTCACGCCGGCACCGCGCTCTCGGCCGCTCTCGGCATGGCTTCGGCCCGCGATTTGAAAGGAGACGACAACCACGTCGTCTGCGTTTCCGGCGACGCCGCCTTCACCTGTGGCCCGACCCTGGAGGCCTTGAACAACGTGGCCGTCACGACGGATCGCCTCATCACGGTGCTGAACGACAACGAGTGGTCGATCGATAAGAATGTCGGCGCACTCGCCAAGTATTTCAACGCCCTGCAAACGCACCCGACCTATAACGGCATTCGGGAAAAAGCAGCGGACTTCGTCGGGAAAGTCGCGGGCGACTCCGTACGGAAATTCGCGCACAAAATCGAGCGCAACGCTAAAAATCTCCTCATCCCGAACGTTCTTTTCGAGAAATTCGGCATCCACTACTACGGGCCGATCGACGGGCACGACATCCCGCTCCTCGTCAAGACCTTCGAGCACCTCAAGAAGCAGAAGGAGCCGGTCATCCTCCACATCATCACGGAAAAAGGGCGCGGCTACCAGCCGGCCTTGGAAAAACCCGGCAAGTTCCACGGTCTCGGGCCCTACAAGGTCGAGGACGGATCTACGAAAGCGGGTGCGCCGACTTATTCCGAGCTGTTCGGTCGCGCCGTGACCGATTTCGCGAAAAAAGACCCGAAAATCACGGCCATCACGGCGGCCATGCCGGGCGGAACGAAGCTGGAGACCTTTAAAAACGAACTCCCTGAGCGTTACTTCGACGTCGGGATTGCCGAAGAACACGCCGCGCTTTTCGCCTGCGGCCACGCCACGCAGGGGCTCCGACCCTTCCTCGCCATTTACTCGACCTTCATGCAGCGCGCTTTCGACATGATCGTCCACGACATCGCCCTGCAAAATCTCCCCGTGCGTCTCTGCATGGACCGGGGTGGGCTTTCCGGCGATGACGGCCCGACGCACCACGGGCTTTTCGACATCGGCTACCTCCGCCACATCCCCGGCATCGTCCACATGCAGCCGAAGGACGAGGACGAGTTCATCGACATGCTCTGGACGATGGCGAATTACGACGAAGGGCCATCCGCCATCCGCTACCCGCGTGGGGCCGGCATGGGCGTGCAGCCGAAAGCCGAGCCGCAGCTGCTTGAGATCGGCAAAGGCGAAGTTCTGCAAGACGGCGGCGACGTCGCCCTCATCCCGCTCGGTGCCACCCTCGACATCGCCGAGGAAGCCAAGCGCTTGCTCGAGGAAAAAGGGCACTCCGTCGCCCTCATCAACCCCCGCTTCATCAAGCCTTTGGATCGCGACTTGCTGCTGGAATACGGTCGGAAGTGCCGCGCGGTGCTGACTCTCGAAGATCACGTTCTCGCCAACGGCTTTGGAGCTTCGGTCATCGAGCTTTTCCACGATGAAGACCTCGACACCCCGGTCGAGCGCATCGGCTGGCCCGACGAGTTCGTCGAGCACGGGAAGCCGGAAATTTTGCGCGAAAAACACGGGCTGACCGCCGGGCAAGCGGTGGCCAAAGTCCTCCCGCACCTCTCCTGATTCGTCCCCGACCATGCGCCCGCCATCTCGCCAAATCCAATCGGTCATCGATGCCTTCGGTCAGCAAGGCTGGCACTGCGAACCCGTAGAAGGGCGCGATGTCGTGACGACCGCTTTCGAGGCTCATCACAGCCATCTCCACCTTCACGCCCAGGCTTTTGTCAATCTGAACGCCCTGGCCGTCGTCGCGGAGACGCCGGTGCAGGTGGATCGGAAAAGAATGCCGCTTTTTCTCGAACTACTCATGCGGGCGAGCAAGCAATTGACGCTCGGGGGCTTCGAGTATGATTTCGACCGCACGCAGTTGGTCTTCCGCCTGACCAATCTCTTCGAGAAAGAGGTTTATGATCCCGACATCATCTCATCCCTGGTCCACTGTGCCATTGCCGAGCTGGATCGCATGGTGCCGCTGGTCGGGGTCTTGAACCGCACGGCGGATGACTTGTTGGCGGATCTTTCTATTCCGCTTCTCTTGGAGCGAGAAGACCTTCTGCCGCCCGTCCCTGAGTTTGACGGCGAGGAAGAAGAGCTCTGAGGCGCGCGCGCTGGCGTTTTTCAGAAAGACCGGGCCGCGCTGAGCGCCCGTTCATCGATGGCTTTGATGCGGGCCGTGAGATCGCGAGTGAGATCGCGGTCTTTGGTGAGGTAAATGTGGCCGGGACTCCGGATCAGGACGTTGTCGGCATAGGGAAGGGTGGCGCTTTCCGAGGGAAGAATGACGAGATCGGTCGAACTCCGGTAGCAGGTGACGGGGTAGGCGGGGCGGACGATGTTGAGGAGTTTTTTGGTGAAAGAACTTCCCGGTTCCATCTGGCGTCCGGCCGGGCCGGGGTGGATCTTGGCGAAGGGCGTGCCGTGATGCGGGCTCGCCATGGTATAAAAAGCGCGGCAGCGGTCTTTCCCGCCCAGTTCCTCCAGATAATAGTGGGAAATGAGGCCGCCCATGCTGTGCGCGACGATCTGAATGGGCGCGCGCTCCGGGAGACGGGCATCGATGTAATCGCGCAGCTGCGCCGCCAGCTCGTCGAGACCTGCGCTGCCATCGGAAGGGCGCAGGCTGGGGGAGAGAGTGGCGATTCCCTGTGCGGTTAGGGCGTTGCGGAGGGGACGCATCGTCACTTCACTGGCGAAAATGCCGTGCACGACGATGACCGTTGATTTCTGCGGGAGCGTCTCGGCGGGCGGGTGAGAGGCGCAGTGGCTCAGCAGCAGGCAGAGTAGGAGGAGGGGAGAGAGGAAGAAAAAGCGCATGGCGGCTGGGTGCGGGCAGTCTAGCGGGCCGGCTTCTCGTGGCAAGTCTCGGTCTTACCAGTCTTTGTCCCGGGGCGGTGGGGGCGGGTTTTGGCGCGGTGGTTTCGGGCCGAGACGGGAGTGCTGACCGAGAACGCGGCGGGCGTAGTCCTCGGGGGATTCCTCCGGCTGGCGTTGGGGGTCGCGCAACTCGGCATCGGGGTCGGGCTGGGAGTCAGCGGGCTCTTCCTCCTCGTTTTCGGGCGTGGGATCATCCTGGGGGCGGGGAGAAGCGGGCGGAGGTGGCGAGCCGGGCTGGCCTTCGGGCTTTTCGGAAGGGGGCTGGTCCTCGGGGTCCTCGGGAGGCGCGGGATCTTCGGGGTTCGGCGGCGGATCGTCCTCGGGCGGGGGGAGTTGGGCGAGTTGATCGAGAAGAAAGGCGAGGTTCTCGGCGGCGGCCTGGTGGGTGGGGTCGTCTCGCAAGGCGCTGCGGTAGGCTTCGCAAGCGGCTTCCCACGCTTCCCGCTTGCGGGGTGGCTCGGCGCGGGCTCCGATTTGATAACGGGCGTTGCCCTGGACGAAGCGGGCCTCGGCGGAAATCGTCTTTTCAGGGCTTCCGGCGGCTTCGTCGGCGTGGCTGAGGCTGTCCTCGTAGCTTCCGGCGTGATAAGCGGCGGTGGCGGCGGCCAGTTGATAGCGTTGGCGATTTTCCTCCTCGCGGCTGTCCTCAGCGGCCCGGGAAAAGTGCTCGTGCGCGGCGTCGTAGCGTTGGGCGGCGAAGGCCTGGCGTCCGCGTGCCGCCTCTCCCGCCTGCGCGGTGGCGAGGCTGAGAAAAAGAAAGGCGAGAAGGACGGGGGCCGCCGAGGAAAGGACCTGACGACGGGTCAGAAAAACGGGGAGCAGGGGCGCGAGGAGAAGACAGAGCACGGCGGGGAGGAGAAAGTTCCGGTAGCGCAAAGTCGCCACTTCGATCTCGCGCTCAGGGCTCTCGGCGCGCTCGCCCCGCTGGAGGCTTTCCTTGAGTTCATCGAGAAAGCCCGGCGCGCCGCGTCGCCCGTAAAGCCCGCCGCTCCCTTCGGCCAGGGCTTGCAGCAGCTCTTCATTGAGCCGACTGACGACTGGGAAGCCCGCGCGGTCGCGGAATTTCCCCTCGGGATCGCTCGCGTCCGGAATGAACCCGCCTTCCGCCGTGCCAAAACCGAGGGCGTGAATGATCGTCCCGTAGCGGGCGGCGCTGGCTCCGGCCCGTAGCAGTGCGGGATTGTGCTCTTCGCCATCGCTCAGGAGAACGAGCTGATTCACGCTGGTTTTCGTCGCTTGCAGAGCGCGGGAGGACACCCGAACGGCGTCGGCGAGATCCGAGCCCCCGACGGGCAAGGTGGCGGGATTGAGCTGCGTGAGGGCATCGCGGAGAATGGCGTGATCGAT
>JBNNED010000288.1:0-4214 GCA_050285825.1 Verrucomicrobiales bacterium
GGCCAAAGATCAATTGGATTTGAGCGACATCAACCAGCAGGAAGCCGAAACAAAGGCTCTCGAAGAAATGGCTTTGGCCGACTTCGCTGCGGCCGAGGGGATGGAAATCGCTTCGGAGACGAACGCGCCCGCCGAGGAGAAAAAAGCGACGACGCAGGGCGGCATGGGCCCGGGCGTTTCGGAAAGTTGAGCTTTCTTTGAAGACTGAGATGAGGGCGGAAATTTGGCTGGCGGAACTCTCAAAAAAGCCCTTGGGCGAGATGGGGAGCGAGTACTGGGCTTACGTCGGGGCCGCTTTTCTCGTCGTGCTGGGCGGATTTTGGCTGGGTTCGCGCCTTTGGGCGAAAGGGCAGAAGGCCATGGCTGTTCTCCTCATCGCGGCGGAGGTGGCGGCGGCTGTCATGATCCTTTTCTTCGCCGAAGGGCTGCGACAGCCGGAGGAAATCGAAGATCCCGGCATTCCCGAGATCGAGCTTGATCTCCCGGCGGAACTTCCAACGGATTTGCCGGACGAGCAGCCTGCCGAACCGGCGACAGAGGCATGAGCGCGGAGCTTCCAGACTGGGCGCGCGAGGTCATCGCCAGTTACGAGAGCGGAGCCGCTTCGTGCTTCGCCCTTCATGGCAATGTGGCCGACCGCTTTCTCGTCCCGGCGGGGAAGAACGGCCCGGCGCGACTCGCTAGCCTGTCCGCTTACATCGAGGAAGTGCTCGTCGGGCGCTTCGAGGTCGTGCTCAGCTATGATCTTGGTCGCGGCATCCGCGTCGAGCGCGGTGAAGAGGAATTTTCGCAGTGGCCGAGCCTGAAAGAGCACCGGCGCTATCCCAGCGAGCCCCTGGCCGCCGCCCGCTTTCTCAATCACTACCTGACCTACTTGCGGAACCTGCAAGCCGTCGGGGCCGCCAGCCCGCGCGTCGCCCTCATCATCCGTCAGGCCGAACTCGCCTGCCCGGCGTTGCCGAACGCCCTGAATTACGACCTCCACGCGCTCGCCAGCCTCTGGCGGAGCTGGGCTTCGGAGTGCGATCTTTCCCAGCACGGTCAGGCCGTTTTTTTCCTCACGGAAACGCTGCCCGCCCTCCACCCGCTCGTCGCCGATTGCCCGCAAATCGCCCGCCTCGAAGTGAGCCTGCCCACGGTGCCGGCCTTGCATGAGGCGCTCGCCTTCCTGCGGGAGCGTCATCCGGAAGCGATTGAAGCCCGGGATCTGCCGACGGCGGCCGATCGGCTTCGCGGCACCTCGCTGAGCGCGGTCGAGAGCCTGCTGAGGCGACGTCATTTCGAGAAAAAGCCCCTGGCGGAGGTCGATTTCGGGCGCTTGCGCAAGGAATTGGTCGAGGCGGAATGCGAAGGGCTCATCGCCTTCATCGAACCGAAGCGCCGTCTGGACGACGTCATCGGGCTGGAGCGCGTCAAGGACTGGCTGCGACAGGACCTCGCCCTCTGGCGTCGCAACGAGCTCGCCGCCCTTCCCATGGGCTACCTCTTTTGCGGGCCGGTCGGCACCGGAAAAACCTACCTCGCCGAGTGCCTCGCGGGCGAAGCGGGGGTGCCGGTGGTCGTTTTAAAGAATTTCCGCGACCGTTGGGTCGGTTCGACCGAGGCCAACCTCGAAAAAATCTTCGCTCTCCTCCACGCGCTCGGGCGCTGCATGATCTTCATTGATGAAGCCGACCAAACCCTGGGCAAACGGGCTTCGGGCAGCGGGGATTCCGGTGTTTCCAGTCGGATTTACGCCATGCTGGCGCAGGAAATGTCGGCCACGAGAAACCGCGGGAAACTCCTCTGGATCCTCGCCTCGAGCCGACCGGACCTCATTGAGGTCGACCTCAAACGTCCGGGTCGCATCGATGTCAAAATCCCCATTTTCCCCGCCCTGGAAGAGGCCGAAGCACTCGCTCTCGTCAAAACTCTGGCGGGAAGTCGCGGCATGCGCCTGCCTGACGAGGAGTGGACGCAGCTCATTCCCGATCTGCCCGCCCTCCTGACGCCCGGCGCGGCGGAAGCGCTCGTCGTCAAGGCCTTGCGACTGGTCAAGGCGGAAGAAAAGAGCCCTCTTGAGGCGCTGGAAATCACCCTGCGGGGGAGTCGTCCGGCGGTTTCTCCGGAGACGATCAAGGCCCAGATGCGCCTCGCCGCTCATGAAGCCACGGAAGCGGCCTTCGTCCCGGACCGTGTGGAGGAAGTCCTGGCGAAGTGAGGCGATTTTTTGACGTTTTCGACGAATCGGCCCTTCTTTCTTCGTATGGAGGCTATGAGATGGTGGCTTTTACTTTGCCTCACCTGCCTTTCGGTGAGAGCAGCCGAGTGGGATGTGCCTTTCGGCGGGAATACCTTTCGGATTGAGCCTTCCCCCTCCGCGCAAGGGGTGCAAGCCGATGGCTCTCTGCGGTGGCGTGATCCCGCCGAGACCTTTGCGCTCTTTTTTCACGTGGATCGTCCCTGCCGCCTACAGCTTGCCTTGCAGGGAGAGGCCGAGGGCGGGGCAGCGGGGGTGCGCGTCGGGGCGGAGGGGAAAAAATGGGAAGCGGCCTTCGCCTCGGGAAAGGATGAACTCGTCGATCTCGGGGACTTTTCACTCAAACAGGCTGGCTACGTGAAACTCACCTTCCAAGCCACTGGACATCTCGCGGGCCTGCGCTTGCGGCGGCTCATCCTGCGTTCGGACAGCGAAAAACTGGCGGTGACGTACGTGCGGACGAATGAGGGCAAGATGTTTTATTGGGGGCGGCGCGGGCCTTCGGTGCACCTGCGCTATCCGCTGCCGGAGGGACGAAAAATCACGCATGCCTACAGTGAAATTGTCGTTCCCGAGGGCTTCGATCCGGTGGGTTCTTACTTCATGGCGAATGGTTTTGGGGAAGGTTACTTCGGGATTCAGGTCAATGGCCCGAAGGAACGTCGCGTCCTTTTTTCCGTCTGGAGCCCTTTTAAAACAGACAATCCACGGGACATTCCGGCGGATCAGCGCGTTCGTCTCTTGCGCCAGGGTGCGGGGGTGAGGGTGAAGGATTTTGGCAACGAGGGTTCGGGTGGACAGAGTTTTTTGCCCTATCCGTGGGAGGCGGGGCGGACCTATCGGTTTTTGACCGAGGTGAGGCCGAATGGCGATGGCAGCACGAGTTACAGCGCGTGGTTCGGCGACAAGGCCCGGGACGAGTGGCGTTTCATCGCCACTTTTCGCCGACCAAAAACCGACACTTACTACCGGGGCTTTCATTCCTTTCTGGAGAATTTTTCGCCAGCCATGGGGCATCTTGAGCGGCTCTCATACCATGAAAACCAATGGGTTCGTGACAGCGAGGGCCAGTGGCATGAACTCACTCGGGCGGTGCTGAGCACTGACGCCACCGGACGGGGCAAACATCGCCTCGACTACGGCGGCGGATTGCGGGACGGCGTTTTTTTCCTGCGCAACGGCGGGTTTTTCAGCCCGGCGGGGGAGTTGGGGAAGCCCGTGGAGCGAGCGAAATCTCCTTTTCGTATGACGGACGCCCGACTGCCTCATGCTCGATAGCGCCCAGCTCCGGGCAAGATGAAAGGGCTTGGGTGACGATATTGTGAGTCGGCTCTGCTAGCCTCTGGAGGTTTTCCGGAGAGACTCCCGTCTGTCTCGGCTAAAAGAGAGGCAAAACACACATTATCAACGACTTGGAACGGTTATTGCTTGTTTCGAATCGCCTTCCACAGCCTGCCTGCCGTGACTATGAGTAGTAAAAAACTAGATGAAAAAATGTTGCAAAGTAAAAACATTTGTTTAGCCCTGGGGCGGCTTCGAGTTGGTGAGCGCTGAAGTTCCCACTACGAGGCGAGCAAAAAACGCATAAGATGAAAAAAATGAGCACCAAATTCACACCGCTGGCCTGCTTGGTCGCGCTGGCGCCTGCCCTGCCAGGGGCGACGCTGGGGACCGTGTATTCGAACGGAACCCAGGCTGACTGGACGGTCACTGCTGAGAACGGCATCGAAATCGGCTTGCGGGCCAAGCGCCGCTATCCGAGTGGCAGCAACGATGTCGGCCAATTCAATGATACCGGCATTTACACCTTTGATGTCCTGAACGACTACGCGACGGAGTTCGCCACCACGCCGGCGAACCGCTCGTTCTGGAACTTTGACTTTTCGGTCAACGTGAATCCAGATGGAACGGGATCGTCCAATCTCGCGGATTTTACTTATATGATTCGCATCGACTCGGACCCGACGGAAGCGAC
>JBNNED010000289.1:0-12308 GCA_050285825.1 Verrucomicrobiales bacterium
GACATCTCACAGCCACGGTGACCGCGCCCTGTCGGCTGTGCGCTCGGACGAGCCAGGTTTTCGGTCAAACTGGCCGGAGCCTGGTCTTCCTCACTTCGACTGCTCGAGCATGCGCAGGAGCGATTTTTCGGCTTTGGCGCGCACGTCTTCCGGGAGGACGACCTCCGGGGTGAGATTTTCCAGACAAGCGTGGAGTTTCTCCAAGGTGTTCATTTTCATGTAACGGCAGTCCGCGCAGGCGCAGTGATCCGTCGGGCCCGCGATGAGGTTTTTGTCCGGGCATTCCTTGCGGAGGCGATGCAGCATCCCGGATTCCGTGACGACGATGATGTTCTCGGTCGGCGCGTTCTGACAGTAGGTGATCATTTTCTCCGTCGAGCAGACTTCGTCGGCGAGGAGACGCACGGCCTGGGTGCATTCCGGGTGAGCCACGACGAGGGCGTCCGGATACTCGTCTTTGATTTTCAGGATCGAGTCCCGCGTGAACTCGACGTGGACGTAACACGAGCCCTGCCAAAGATCCATCTTGCGACCGGTTTGCTCGATGACCCACTGGCCGAGGTTGGCGTCCGGGACGAAGAGGATCGGGCGATCTGCCGGGGCCTGCTCGACGATGCGCACGGCGTTGCCCGAGGTGCAAATGACGTCACACAGGGCTTTCACCCCCGCCGAGCAGTTGATGTAAGCGACGACGTAGTAATTTTTCTCCGCGTTGGCTTCGAGAAAGGCCTGCAATTCCGCTGCGGGGCAGGCCTGCTCCAGCGAGCAGCCGGCATCGCGATCCGGCAAGACGACGGTTTTTTCCGGATTGAGGATTTTCGCGGTTTCCGCCATGAAATGCACCCCGCAAAAGGCGATCACTTCCGCATCGGTCTCCTGCGCGCGGTAAGCCAGCCCGAGGGAGTCGCCCACGTAGTCCGCGAGATCCTGAATCGGCCCGACTTGATAATTGTGCGCCAAAATCACGGCCTTCCGTTCTTTTTTCAGCCGTAAAATATCCTCTTTGAGATCCAGAGTGGGATTCATGTCGCGTGAGTATGAACGCAAAAGGCGGAATTGTCATTTCTTTTCCCCCGCCGGCGGGACTTGACGAGCGAGAAGGCAGGCTTCACTCGCCTTCGAGAACGGCTTTGGCCGTGCTGTCCACGGGCTCCTCCGCCGCCGCTTTGGGAGCGGCGGGAATGTCGGAAATCTCCTCTTCCTGAACTTCCGGAAAAACGGCTTCGAGCCACTCCTGGCGTCCCTTGTTCCGGTTCACTTTGTTTTGGGTCAGGCTCGTCACGCTGGAGGCGCGCTCGACGACCAGGCCCGCCTCGCCATTGGCCGTGACTTCATTGCCGCTGAGTTCATCAACCTTGGCTTCTTTCTCAATGACGATCCCGCCGAGCAGATTTTCTTTGATCAAATTCCCTCCGATTTTAGCCGCGTGACTCGCCGAAACGAGGAGTCCGACTTCCCGGTTGTCGAGGATTTCACACTCGCGCACTTCGAGCCCCGCCCCGGCCTGCAAGGCGACGAAGCCAGAACGCCCGTTGCCGGAAAGGACGCAATCGACGACGAGCCCGGCCCCGCCATCCCAGAAATCAACCCCATGGTGCAAATTCTCACTCAGTCGAGAGTTTTCGACCTGCGCGATGCTGCCCTCGCCGACCACGGAGACGCCATCCCAACCGCATGAAGTCACGCGGCAAGCGCGCAGAACCGCCCGTCCACCATCAAGCACGGCCACCCCGTGCCCACTGCCATTTTCAATCCGACAATCGAACAAATCGAGCTCTTGTCCGCCAAGCACGAGCACGACCGGGCGTCGCTCGCTGCCGTGGGCGAAGCCGCTCTGACGCAGGGTCACTCCCCGGATGATAGCCTTCACCTCTTTGCCGAGAGAAACGACGCTGCTCTGCTCCGCCGGACAATGGATGATGGTGTCCTCGGCCTTTGTGCCTTCGAGCTCGACCGACTTGCTCAGGACGAGCGCTTCTTCGTATTCGCCGGGCGCCAGGCGGATGCGGTCGTTGGCTTTCGCCGCCTCGATCGCTTGCTGGATCGTGTCGTAATCCGCCGGGACTTGGATGATGCGACCGTAGGCCGACATTTTTTCGTAAAGATTTTTGATCTCCGGGAGCTTGGAGAGAGTCATGGCTTCCTGCAAAAGCTCGAGCGCCTCCGCCGAAAACTCGCCTTCGTCGATCTCCCGGGCCTGCGCGTAGAGCGCCATGGCCCGCATTTCCTTCTCTTCCCGCTCGCGCCGCACGCGCTCGAGTTCCGCCACCAGGCGCAGGACTTCGGGGTGCTCCGGGTTGAATTTTTCCAAGTCGGTGAGCCGTTTCGAGGCCTCCTCCCACTGCTCCTCTTCCATCGCGGCCTTGACCGACTTCACGATGACCATCGAGCGCACCTCGACGCGCGCTTCCTTGAGAAATTGCCGGAACTCGGGGAGTCGTTCATTCGAGGGATCCATCTCCTCGAGTTGTGCGATGAGTGATTCCGCCTCGCCGAGATTCACCACTTCCAGCGCGCTCTGAATGTTACCAACAAGGAAGCCGATCTGCTGCCCCCGTTCTTCCGCAATGCCTTCGGTCAGCCGCCCGCGACCTTCGCTCAGCCAGGGATGTTCGGGAGCGACTTCGGCAATCTCCGCGAGCAGGCTTTCCGCTTCGTCCCAGCGCCGCTTTTCGATGGCCTGCTGCGATTCCGCGACGAGGCTCTCGACGTCTTTGACCTCTTCCACCACGAGGGGAGCCGGGGCCACTTCCTCCTGGTAGGGAAAACTGACATAGGCCCAGCCGCACAAGCCACCCAGCACGAGAACGCTGAGCAACCACAGGAGCGGACCGCGCTTTTGCGAGCTTTCCATCTCTACCAGCAAGACCTCCAGGGCCTCGTCCAAGGCATTGAGCTCCTTGCGGTAACGCGTTTTCTGCATCCAGTCGATTTCCGCCGCTTCGAGGTCCAGCAGGCGCTGGCGCGCGGCCTCCCAAGCGGGCAGGGCGTCGGCAATGCGATCCTTCGGCGACAGGCCCAACTTGGCCCGCGCTTCCTCCACGCTGAGATGATGCTCTAATGCCGTTTTCAACTTAAATACTTTTTCACAATCGGAACCCGCCGACCCGGTCCGAAGGACTTGGCCGTCACCCGGATTCCCGGAGCCGCTTGATAGCGTTTCCACTCGTTCAGGTCAACCCGTCTTGTGACCCAGCGGACGAGGGACTCCCCATGCTCAGTCTGAGCGAGAATATCTTCCACCGAGAGCTGCTTTTCAATGTATAAATCGAGAATCTCGTCGAGCTCCGCGTAGGGCGGCAGGCTGTCCTGGTCTTTTTGATCCGGTCGCAATTCCGCGCTCGGAGCCTTCTCGATGCTGTTCCAGGGAATGATTTCGCGCCCCCGATTGATCCAGCGCGCGAGGGCGTAAACCGTGGATTTCGTGACATCGGCCAGCACCCCCACGCCCCCGCACATGTCGCCATACATCGTGCCGTAGCCGACCGCGAGCTCGCTTTTGTTTCCCGTCGAGATGAGCAGGGAGCCCTTTTTATTGGCGTAGGCCATGAGAAAAAGCCCCCGCAGGCGCGCCTGCATGTTTTCCTCCGTCACGTCTTCACTTTCGCCGACAAAAAGCGGAGCCATGGCGCGCTTGACCGACTCGAAACTGTCCTGAATCGAGACCTCCTCGCAGGCGATCCCGAGGTTTTTGGCCAGCGCCTGCGAATCCGCCACGCTGCCTGCGGAAGAAAATTCGCTCGGCATCGTCAGCCCGACCACGCGGTCCGCTCCGACCGCTTCCACGGCCAAAACCGCCGTGAGGGCGGAGTCGATGCCGCCGCTCAAGCCCAGGCAAAGTCGCTCGAAGCCGCATTTTTCGACGTAATCCCGCAAGCCCAGCACGAGGGCCTTGCACAGCTCCTCCTCCATCGGCAGATCATCGATGGCCACCTCCTCGCGCTCGCTCGGGTCGATGACGGCGATCTCTTCCTGGAAACTCGCCAACTGCGCGAGCGGGCGTCCTTTCCGGTTGACCACCAGGGAGTGGCCATCGAAGACGAGATGCTCGTTTCCGCCCACCGCATTGCAGTAAACGACCGGCACGCGGTGCTCGCGCGCGACCTCGCGCACCAACTGCCGCCGCCGCGGGACTTTCCCCTGATGATAGGGCGAGGCGCTCAAATTCAGAATGATCTCGGCTCCCGCCTCGACCAACTCCGAAACGGGATCGCGCAGGTAGAGCGGTCGCTCCAGAAATTCCTCCGTCCAAATGTCCTCACAGATCGTCACCCCGAGCTTGCGCCCGTTCCACTCGACCGGCTCGCACTTTTCCGCCGGGTGAAAATAGCGGCGTTCGTCGAAGACATCGTAAGTCGGCAGGAGCGATTTATAAACCCGCTGCTTCACCTCGCCCTCGTGGAGAAAGGCCGCGGCGTTGCGGAATGGCTTGCCGACGCGCTCGCGGTTGATGTCGAGATAACCCAGGAGAAAAGGCACGTCGCCGACTTCTCCCGCGAGGTAATCGAGCGCCTGCAGGCAGCTCTCGACGTAGCCCGATTGAAAAACCAAATCCCGCGAGGTGTAACCGGAAAGCGCCAGCTCCGGGGCGACGACGATCTCAGCTCCCTGCTCCATGGCCTCGCGGTAGGCGTTGAGCAGGCGTTTGGCATTGCCGGGAAAGTCCCCGACCGTGCTGTTGAGCTGGGCGATACCGATCTTCATAGTCTTACTTTACCATAAACCATACTTCCCGTAGCCCAAAGCATACCAACCCATGAGCGCGTTGGCCACGGCGTGCATCACGACGCAGGCGGCGAGACTGCGCGTCCACACGCACACGCCGTAAGTCAGAGAACCGTAAATCAAGGCCCCCAACCAGTCGATGCGACCATGCGCCACGACGAAGGCACCGGTCACGACCAGAAAGCTGATCCAGGCGGGCTTTCCGAAGGGAACTTTCCAGTAATCTCCATCCATTTTCAGGAGGTAACGCATCAAAAAGCCCCGCCAGAAAATCTCTTCCATCAAGGCCACCACGACCGCCGCGCGGAAAAAGCGGAAGAGCAGGGAAACCCAATACGCCGCTCCCTCGAAGACGCCCGGATTAAAACCCTCTTTCCGGGGAGCCAGCCCGCTCAGTTCCTCCCAGAAACCCTCCGGTTCGCCCGTCATCCCGAGATGATCGTAAAGGGTCGTCGGCAAGAGCCAGAAAGCGATTCCCACCGCTCCCGCGACCGCACCGATGGCGACCGCGCGAAAGGTCCACTTCAGCTCGTAATGCTTCCAGAAAAAGAGCATCACGGCGAAGGTTAGCACACTCTGGATCGGATAATAAAGCTGTTCCGGCCAGTGCCGCCACCAGGGCGCGTTCTCGTGCTTCCACTCGATTCTCTCGCCGACGAACTGGCCGATGAGCATGACGATCATGAAGACCGCGAAGGGCACGACGTGCGCTAGGGTGCGATCTTCCCGCCAGACTGCCAGCTTCTCCCTCATCCGTCAGCCGAGGGTTTGGATGTAGCGTTCCAGGCGGTTCATGGCCTCCTTCAAATCCGCGAAACTCGTGGCGTAGCAACAACGCAGGAAGCCTTCGCCTCCCGGGCCGAAAGCCGTTCCGGGCACCGCTGCGACGTTCTCCGCTTTGAGCAAACCCATCGCAAATTCGTGGCTGCTGAGCCCGAACTTGCGGATGTCCGGGAAGACGTAGAAGGCTCCGCCCGGCAGGTGACAATCGATGCCCATCCCGTTGAGTCTCTCCACGAGAAAGTCACGCCGCTGGCGGTAACTTTCCTTCATCTCGGCGTAGATCTCCTTCCCGCCGTCGAGGGCTTCCAGCGCCGCTGCCTGGCTCGTGATATTGGCGCACAAAATCCCGTATTGGTGGATTTTCATCATGGCCTCGATCAGGGGCGTGGGCGCACAGACGTAGCCGAGACGGAAGCCCGTCATGGCGAAGGCCTTGGAAAAACCGTGCATCAGCAAGGTCCGCTCCTTCATCCCGGGCAGGGCCGCGATGCTCAGGTGCTCTTCCCCATCATAGCGCAGCTCGCTGTAGATTTCATCCGTGAGGACGATGAGGTCGTGCTCAATGCACAACTTGGCAATCCCCTCCAAATCCGCGCGCGTCGCCACGGAGCCCGTCGGGTTCGTCGGGAAATTCAGCATGATGGCCTTCGTCTTCGGCGTGATGGCCTTGGCCACCTCTTCCGGCTTGAGCGAGAAATTGTCCTTCTTGAAGGTCGGCACGGCCACCGGCACCCCGTGTGCCATCGCGATACTGGGCGAGTAACTTACATAGCAGGGTTCGTGGAAAATGACCTCATCTCCCGGGTTCAACAAGGCCCGCAACGCGAGATCGATGGCCTCCGAGACCCCCACGGTGACGAGTACCTCCGAGGCCCCATCGTACGAAACACCGAAAAAGCCTTCCACGTATTCCGCGATCTTCTTCCGCAGCGAAAGCAGGCCGAGATTCGAGGTGTAAGTCGTCTGGCCTTTCTCCAGCGAGTCGATGGCGGCCTCCCGGATGCGCCAGGGCGTGACAAAATCGGGCTCGCCCACCCCGAGGGAAATGACGTCGTCCCGACCGATCACCAACTCAAAAAAGTCCCGGATTCCGGAGCGGGGCACCTCCGCGACCTGCGTCGCAATTTTTTCCTGATAATTCATAATTCCTCCCTCAGGGGCTCACCGGCAAGCGCTCGCTCGACTCCGATTCCCCGAATAAAAATCCGTTCTCTTTATAGGTCTTCAGCCGGAAATGCGTCGCAGTGGACAAGACCCCTTTCACCGTGCTCAATTTCTCGGAAACGAAGCTCGCGACTTCCATCAGATCCTTGCCCTCGACCACGCACATGAGATCGTAGCCGCCACTGGAAAGATAACAGCTCGTGACTTGTTCAAAACGCGAAATCCGCTGCGCGAGGTGATCGAAACCACCGCCCCGCTCCGGTGCCAGACGCACCTCGATGAAAGCCGAGACGCCTTCTTCGCCCGCTTCCTGGGAATCAACGACCGCCTGGTAACCCAGGATCGTGCCGTCTTTTTCCCAAGCTTCGATCTTCCGCGTGACCTCCGCTTCCTCCAGTCCCAACTGAGCGGCCAGATCGGCGTGGGACCGCCGTCCCCCGCTGCGCAACAAGTCCAATAAAGGGTCGCTCGTCATATCAACCTTTCCAATCGTCTCCGAAACAAACACCCACCGCCCGCGCCGCTTGCACGACCTCGGCATCCGGCTCGACCAAGCGCAGTTGATCCACGGCCTGCTCGATGGGCACCGAATCGACGTGGTAGCTTTGATAACTCACCATGCGACCGAAATTCCCCTCCTGCGCCAACTTCACCGCCATCACGCCGAAACGCGTCCCGAGAATGCGGTCGAGCGAGGTCGGTGCGCCGCCCCGTTGCAAGTGACCCAGCACGGTGTGGCGGGTCTCTTTGCCCGTCAGGCGTTCCAAATTTTTCGCCACGGTCTCGCCGACGCCCCCGAGGCGCACTTCGCCCCCCGCATTGGCATCGATGGTCGACAACTTCCCGTCCGGCAGACGCGCGCCTTCCGCGACGACAACAAGGCTGCTGTGGTGACCCTGCGCTTCACGGATTTTCAAATGCTCCGCAATTTTCTCATAGGTGAACGGAATTTCCGGGAGCAAAATGGCGCTCGCCCCACCGGCCATCCCGCCCCACAGCGCGATCCAGCCCGCGTGCCGCCCCATCACCTCCAGCACCATGAGGCGCTTGTGGCTGCCCCCGGTCGTCTGCAGGCGATCCAAGCCGTCCATGACGGTCGTCACGGCACTGTCGAAGCCGAAAGTCATGGCCGTGGCTTGCAAGTCGTTGTCAATCGTCTTGGGCACCCCGATGATCGGCCAACCGTCGCGGTAAAGCTGCAATCCGGTGGTCAGAGAACCGTCGCCACCGACCACGACCAGCGCGCCGATGGAAAGTTGGTCGAGCGTCTTGCGCGCCTTATCGACGATTTCCTGCGGCACTTTGGCGATGTCGCCCTCACCATATTTGGCGGCGAAATTCCCCTTATTCGTCGTCCCCAGAATCGTCCCCCCCATCTTCAAAATCCCCTCGGTGTCCTTGCGCGTGAGCACTTGGAAATCACCCGGAGGCAGCAGCCCCTCGAAACCGTCCCGGAAACCGATCGTCTCCCAACCGTTCGAGGCCGCGGCCCCGACCACCCCGTGAATCACCGCATTCAGACCCGGGCAATCGCCCCCGCAATTCAATATACCAATTCGCATGATGTTGTTCTGTTAGGATTAATCTTCTTATTTCGGATTCGGGACCTTCAGCACATCCTGCGCCGTTCCCTGCAGGGGCATGCCCTGCGCCTGCCAAGCTTCCAATCGAGGCCAAGCCTGTTGGAACAAGGAAGCGGCCCGCCCAAAGCGGTTCGCACTTCCCAAAACCACAACCGTGACCTCCCGGGGGAAAACCTGGCTCGTCCCATTCGCCAGTTTGACCACGCGCGACTTGCGCTGGCTGTGAACGGCCGCATTGACGGGTCCACCGGCCGCCACCCCGATCACGCCGTCGCGCCCGACCATCTCGTTGGTGTTCCGGACTTGAAACGACTTTTTCTCGCCACCCCGCACGAAGGTGATCGTCCGCTTCTGCTGCTTCGCAAAGAAGACGAAGGCCTGATGCTTCATGGCGTAAATCGACATCCGCGCCATGTCGCGAGCCGTCGAGCCGCCCCGACCGTTCGTCGCCGCACTCGGCCCGCCAAAACGCGTCGCGCTCATCCCGAGCCAACTCGCCAGATTGTTCATTTCCGTGACGAAAATCGCCTCCGGCACCCCGCCCAAGCGCCGTTGCTGCTGAATGCGGTAGCCCACATAGGTCGCCACCGTCGTCGCTGCCGCGTCGTCAGCCCCCAGCAACATCGAATAAAGCGCATCCCGCAAGCTGATCTGGTCGCCCGGCTGCAAGCCCAGCGGATTCGCCCCGCGCAGCCGCGTCACCGTGTTCGGCACCGGCACCATCGTGCCCAAATCCGTGCCCGAGACCTTCGCCCAGTCCAAAGCCACCACCCCGGTGGCGATCTTCACCAAACCCGGCACCTGCACCTTGCGATCCGCCCCGAATTCCACCAGCACCTTCCCCGCGTGACCATCCACCGCGATAAAACTCTCCTGCGCCTGCCCTTGGAACGACAGACCCGCAAGCAGCCAGATAGAAACCAAAGCCGAAAGAATTCTCATCACGGGCGGAACTCTAGCGAACTCCCGCCCCATGACAATCACGAATCCATGGAACGACTCAAGCTACCCGCTCTCTTTCCCATCGCATCCCGACTCGCCAAACCCACTGAAAAAGACTATCTTCTCTCCATGAGCCGGCCAGCCCACCAACTCAGCTTCCCCTGTCCCCACTGTCAGAAAACCCTCACCCTCAGCCAGCCGCAAGCCACCGGCCCCTGCCCCCATTGCCAAAAACCGATCCAAGTTCTCTTCACCGCCATCGCCATCCCCGAAGAGGAAAAACACCAGCACAAAGGGTACGACTCCCGCCATTTCCGACCCGACTCCCGCCCCGTCACCCCCAAGCACACCCCCATCCCCCCAAGGCTCCGCTGAGAGAAATCGCCTAAAGGCGTAGAAAAATTCCTTTTCAAACCGCCCATCCGCTGCCTAAGTCCACCGTCGTGTCCAAACTCCTCATCATTGCCGAAAAACCTTCCGTCGCCACCGACCTCGCCCGTGTCCTCGCCAAAGCCAAGCAACCCGGCAGCTCCCAGACCCTCGGAAAGTTCGAACGCAAGGGCCGCGACCGCAACACCTATTTCGAAAACGACCACGCCGTCATCACCTCCGCCGTCGGTCACCTCGTCGAGCTCAAAATGCCCGCCGGACCGAACGGCAAGTCCCTCCCCTGGAACTTCGACGTCCTCCCCGCCATCCCTAAAAAATTCGAGCTCCAGCCGATCGAAAAATCCGAATCCCGCCTCAAGCTCGTCCTCCGCCTCGCCCGCCGCAAGGACATCGACCTCATCATCAACGCTTGTGACGCCGGTCGCGAAGGGGAACTCATCTTCCAATACATCCTCGACCTCGGCGGCATCGACAAGCCCGTCAAACGCCTCTGGATGCAATCAATGACCCAGGGCGCCATCCTCCAGGCTTGGGAAAAACTCCGGCCCGCCGAGGCCATGAAAAACCTGAGCGACGCCGCGAAGTGCCGCTCGGAATCCGACTGGCTCGTCGGCCTCAACTCCACCCGCGCCCTGACCTGCTTCCGCTCCCGCCACGGCGGCTTCAACATCACCTCCGCCGGCCGCGTCCAGACCCCCACCCTCACCATCCTCGCCAAACGCGAAAAGGAAATCCAAGCCTTCCAGTCCACCCCCTACGCCGAACTCCACGCTGAATTCGACGTCGCCGCCGGCACCTACCCCGCCCGCTGGATCGACCCCGCCTTTAAAAAAGACGAAAAGAACCCCCACGCCCGCCCCGAACGCCTCTGGGACCCCAAAACAGCCGACGCCATTCTCGCCCGCTGCCAGGGAAAAACGGGCACCGTAAACGAGGAAAGCAAACCCACCAAACAAATCGCGCCCCAGCTCTACGACCTCACCACCATCCAGCGCGAAGCCCCCTTCACCGCCAAAAACACCCTCGCCCTCGCCCAGACCCTCTACGAGCGCCACAAAATGCTCACCTACCCGCGGACCGACTCCCGCTACCTCCCGGAGGACTACCTGCAAAACGTCATCCAGACGACCAAAGACCTCGCCGACTCCGGCCACCCGGTCGCCCAGTGGGCCGCCGACTCGATCAAAAACGATCGCATCAAGTTCAACAAACGCGTCTTCAACAACGCCAAAGTCTCCGACCACTTCGCCATCATTCCCACCGGCCGCGTCGTGAAGCTCAACGACGCCGAAGCCAAACTCTACGACATGGTCGTGAAGCGCTTCATCGCCGTCTTCTTCCCCCACGCCGAATTCGAAGTCACCAAACGCCTCACCACCATCAATCCCGGAGCTGAAAGCGACACCTTCCGCACCGACGGAAAAATCCTGACCTCTCCCGGCTGGCTCGCCGTTTACGGTCGGCAAACCGGCGTCGCCTCCGGCAAAGACGAACTCTGCGCCGTCACCAATGGCGAAGACGCCAAAAACTCCTCGCTCGAGAAAATCGACAAAGAAACCCAGCCGCCCGCGCGCTTCACCGAGTCCACTCTCCTCTCCGCCATGGAAGGAGCCGGCAAACTCCTCGAAGACGACGAGCTCCGCGAAGCCATGGCCGAGCGCGGACTCGGCACCCCCGCCACCCGCGCCGCCATCATTGAGACCCTCCTCCGCCAAAAATACATCGCCCGTGAAGGCCGTGACCTCCACGTGACCCCGAACGGACTGCGCCTCATCCAACTCCTCGAAGAGATGGAGATCAAACCCCTCACCTCCCCCTCCATGACCGGCGATTGGGAATCCAAACTCCGCCAAATGGAGCAGGGAAATCTCGCTCGCGACAGCTTCATGCGCGAAATCATCGGCTTCACCGAAGACATCGTCGCCCGCGCCAAAAAACACCGTGACGAGCTCGTCGACCGCTCCTTCCCCGACCTCAAAGTGGCTTGCCCGATGTGCGGTGCCCAAGGCCTGCGCCAAACCGACGCCACCTACGAATGCCGCGAGCCGGACTGCAAATTCAAAGCCAAAAAACACATCGCCTCCCGCACCCTCACGGAAGCCGAAGCGACCGAACTCTTCACCAAAAAGTTCGTCGGCCCGCTCAGCGGCTTCAAATCCCGCTTCAACCGGCCATTCGACGCCGGCCTGGAGCTCGACGAAAAATGCAAAGTCAACTTCGTCTTCGACAAAGACGACGACGACGAAATGGAGTTCACCGACGACAACCTCCTCACCACCGTCACCCTCGCCAACGGCCAGCAGGCCAAGATCCACGAGAGCGAAAAAGCCTACCACCTCCCGAGTCTCACCTCGAAGCAAAACCCCGACGGCGTGCGCATCGGCAAAGAAATCCTCAAACAGGAAATCACCCCGGCCCAACTCGAAAAAATGTTCACCGCCGGCAAAACCGACCTCCTCCACAACTTCGTCTCGAACCGCACCAAACGGAAATTCTCCGCCCGCCTCGCCCTCGACCAGGACAGCGGAAAAATCAACTTCGAGTTCGAACCCCGCAAAAAAGCCGCCGCCAAAAAAGGAGCCAAAAAGAAAAGCGATTCCTGAAGAACGCGGGTAAAATGCCCTAGGGGTAACTTCAGCCCGCACCCGGACCCAAGGATACCTCAAGTTCAAAACGCGAGTGGCATTCCCGTCAAAGAATTACAGGTAAGTAGGCCTGAGT
>JBNNED010000290.1:0-4698 GCA_050285825.1 Verrucomicrobiales bacterium
TTAAGTTTCTCATCATCATACTCTCCCTGAGGGGTGAACTCCGCTTCCGTGCCTCCGAAATACTCAAAGAACCAATCTTTGATCGCTCTTCCTTGCTCATCTCGCCCAATCATAAATCGTAAAAAATCATAGCCGTAATATTTCTTATTGCCCACAGAAATTTTATATTCTTTGCCGGCTTCATCCAAGAACGTAAGACCTAAAGTTTTAGAAATCTCACTTCCATAAAAACGACTCAAAATATCCCGCAAAGCCTCCGGCACAAGCTCTTGCTGCGCTTCTGGCACGGTGGGGTATGATCGAGCCTTCAATGAGGCTTCTGCAACATCTTCCGGCAAGTAGATCGCTCGGAGCTCCTCAAAACTCAGGTTTTGCAACTCAACCTCGGCTAGGACTTCTTTCCCGCCCAGTGGCTGAAAGCGCCCGTATTTTTTGGCGTTGAGCTCCTTGAGCAGGCTTTCATAGGTGGTAAATGATAAGGTCTTGCTGGCTAAGAATTCGTCGGTCATGTTATGGTCAGTGATTTGCTGAAGGAAGCTATTTTCTCCACTAGAGTTAGCATGTCATCAGTCATCCGGTCAAGCGGCCTGGCGATGAGCTCACTTGACACTCAAGAGGGGCTTTCTTTAGCCTTTGCGCGGATGCGACTTCTCCCTCTTATTTTCTTGTGGTTTCTGGTGCCGGTGCTGAGTGCGGATGTGCATGAGGAGCGCCTTTGGACGGGGAAAAACAAGCAGACTTTCCGCGGAAAATTCGTCGAAGTCGATGAAGAGAGCGGGCGTTACCGCTTTGCGGATGCACGCGGGGTGTTCTTGCTGATTGATCCGGCGAACATTTCCGAGAGAGACCTCACTTGGCTGAAGGAGCAATGGGCCCAAAAGGATGCTGCGGAGGGAGCAGAGCAGGGGCTGTTTCTACGTGATCCGGTGATGGATCGCTCGCTCCTGCCGGTGATCGATCAGGCGGATTACGGGAGCAAGGCGAGCGACTGCGTGCCGAGCAGCATGTGCAATTTTCTCCTCTGGTGGGACCAGTGCGGGTATTTGGAAATCCCGAAGAAAGGGGACTTTGAGCGCAAGGCGGACTGGGTCCACACGCGGCTCGCGCGCTATTGTGTCACCCGAAACAACAGCGGCACGGGCCTGCTCAACGCGGTGGAAGGTCTGCGCGAGTACTTCACCAAACACCACCCGGGAAAGGTCAATTTTCTCCTTCATCAAGAGGTCGCGGTCACTCCAGAGCTGCTCACGAAGTACGCTGACGGGGCGCTCATGACGATCCTGGAGCTGACCGTGATGAGCGACCGGAAGAAGCGTGCCAGCCATTGGGTGGCCTTGAGAGAGGCCGAAGCTGACGGCAGCCTGACCATCCAGACATGGGGCAAGGCCATCAGCGGGAAGCTCGTCGTCATCAACGCACAAGCCAAACCGCCGGAAAACTTTATCATCTGCCGGAATGGTTACTGGTCGAGTGAGCCGATCGCGCAGGCCACGCACTACCGCTTCGTCCCCGACGCCAATCAGGAACTCCCCGAGCACATGACACGGAACAGTCTCCACTTCGAGCTGAATCCAGCGGAGTATGACTCCCTCATCGTCATTGCGCCCTACCGCTACGTGGGAGAAGGGGATCAGACAGTGCATCCCCACTTTCGCGACGAGCGATTTTCCGCAGATGACGATAGCCGCCAGCCGATTCCTTATCAATAAAATACGCTGGGGTGGTGCCTTGGGATCTTGACGCCTGAGGGCGCGGGCGGCAGGCTCCCGACACCATGCGAAAGTCCCTATTCTGTCTGCTCCTCCTCCTTGCTCCGCTCGTCCTGCGTGCCGAAACGCTGGAGAATCTGCCCTATTATGGCGCGGAAACGATGGCGAAGGGAGACGATTATTTCCGCGCGCAATGTCGGCTCGACCTCAAGCTGCCCGCTGAGAAGAAGGAGGGCTTCGCCACCTTGATTTGGTTTCACGGCGGAGGTTTGACGGGCGGGTCGCGGGAGTTCGCCCCGGTGCCCAATGATCAAATCGCCCTCGTCTCGGCCAGCTACCGGCTCGCCCCGCAAGCCCAGCTCCCGCACTTTCTCGAAGACGCGGCGGCGGCAGTGGCCTGGACGATCAAGAACATCGAAAAACACGGAGGCGACCCCGACAAAGTCTTCGTCGCCGGTCACTCCGCCGGGGGCTATCTCGCCGCCATGATCGGGATGGACCCCCGTTGGCTCCGCCCGCATCGCCTCCGCCCGCAAGACCTCGCCGGCCTCATTCCCGTCAGCGCCCAAGTCACGACCCATTTCAAGGTCAAAGCCTTACGCGGGGAACGGCGGAGCGGGCTGATCCCCGTCATCGATGAATACGCGCCACTCTACCACGTCGGGAAGGACCTGCCTCCGATCTGTCTCATCACTGGCGAGCGGAAAATCGAGTATAAAAGCCGGGTCGAAGAAAACGAATTTCTTGCCATCACCTTGAAGAACCTCGGTCATCCGCTCACCGAGTTCCACGAGGTGCCGGGCGAGGACCATGGCGGCATCGGAGCACACAGCGGCCCACAAATCGCGGCCTTCATCGAGCGCGTCCTCAGCAAAGCCGGGGCCGGAAAATAACAATGGCGAGCCACGTGGATGGCTCGCCTATGTTAGGGGGGGATCGGGGGGGTATGTAATGGATGGGGGGAGCTTTTTGGGGGGAATAGGCGGGGGGATCCTATTTGTGGGGGGTGGGGGGCTAGGGGGTTGGGGGGAGTTTTCGAGGGGGGATCCGTCAAACTCAGGTCAAAACGGGATGAATGACAGGTCATAAGGACAAGGTGATCGCCCTTACACTGATTCTGACAGAGACTAAGGGGGATTTGTCACAAATTCTCGCAAATTTTTTTCAGACAAGAGCTGAAATCGGCTTTTTTCTCCCAGGGAATCCGGTGACCGGAATTTTCTATTAACTGATAGTCAATAACTTGTGTGATCGACTGAAGTTCCTGTGCGAGTCCGGAAAATTTCTCATCTTTTTTTCCGACAAGCCAGGAAAGCGGAGTTTGGCAGCTGCGAAGAAAGGGACGGAAATCCCCTTGGCAGCCCAGCGACCAGTCCTCGAAGCTGCGCGCCACCGCCTGCCTCTGGTTTTCCAAGCTCAGGCGATCGCCCCAGACCAATTCGCGGTCTCCGGCGAGGACGCTTTGGCCATTCCACTTGGCGAGAAATTCGGGCCACGGGAGCGAGCGCGCCCGTTCCGCCCATACCCGGTCGTTTTCGCAACGGGCCAGCCTTTCCTCTTCCCGTTTAAGGCCCGGGTGGGTGGAAACGAGCACGGCGCGGGACCAATGGCCCGGGGCGGCAGCCAGGGCGTGAAGGGCGAGGCGCCCGCCCATGGAATAGCCCACGAGGACATCGCCAGGGGATGAGGCGGCGACGAGACGCTCTCCGGCCTCCGCCAGCGAGCAGGGACCAGCGGCGAGGAAAGACCAGAGGTCGATGGCTTCACTCGGGCAGGGCAGGGCGGCCCGGATGCCGTCCCAGTCCGCCGCCATCCCGACGCCCCCATGTAGGAAAATGAACTTCACGCCCCGCCTCTCACTTCGCCATGCGGAAAGCCCGCAGCGCGGCCTCCAGCGTCATCCCCCCACTGCCGTATTCAGCGGAAATCCAGATCCAAACCGCTTTGCCTTCCCCCGGATTCACGGTGAACGGCTCCGTGCTGCGGATCTCGGGCTGATCTCCATCCGCCGCCTCATCCGTGAAACAGCGCACCTGCCCGCCGAGGTAGGGAATGGTCATGGTGTCCCAGACCTGGCCCTGCCAGACGTCCATTTTCGACTCCCCGGAGCCATGGGACTTCCGCAAGCTGGGGGCGAGGGCGAGTCGCGCTTCGAACGGCTTGGTGCGCACTTGCAGAACGGCCGCACCCTGCGTCTCCGGGTCTTCGTAACGCACGCGGTAGGTCGTGCCATCCGCCGAGACTTCCCAGCTTTCCTGAAAGCGCTCCGGCAGGCCCGCTAGCTCGAAGCGCGTGATCGTGACGGCCTCTTTTCCGCCTTCCGCAGGCTTTTTCAGGGCTTGGGCGTAGGACTCCCGATAAGCTTGGAGGTCGACCCGTTCCAAATTCGGGGTCGGCTCCCCGATTTCCTGCGCCGGAGCGAGCGACGCCGCCGCCAATAGCATGAGACTGATAATGATTTTCACAACATCTCGCATTGAATGAAATTCACTGAATAAAGCAAGTCAAAGGCCGTCTTTTTAAGAGGTGACGAATTCTTCCCCGAGCGCCACTTGCCGACTTGGCCTCTAAAGTGCTTAAGAAGCCCTGAACAACACCCCTTCATCCTATGAACAACGAAGAAGCCCATTTCGACCCGATCACCGTGCGCGATCTCATCCGACGCGCCTCGCTCGACGGCCATCACCCCCAACTCATCATCCTCGGCCGACGCCAAGCCGCCTCCTACCGCGATTATGTCGTGGCAGAATACGGGGAAGCGCCGAAAAGTCTGCGCGACTGCTACTTCCTCGGTCTGCAACTCGTCGAATCCGACGTCGATGACCTCCTCACCGTCGTCGGTGACAAGTTGCACAGCGCCTGGGATCAACAACTCCGTCCACTTTGGGAGGATGACCACCATCCCCACCGCCCGGGCGGTCAGGCAGCGGCGTAAGAGAAACCAGGTAGCCCTTCCCGCCATCAGCTTTCCGCTTTCTCATTTAAAAAT
>JBNNED010000291.1:0-4029 GCA_050285825.1 Verrucomicrobiales bacterium
GACATCCTCGGAGACTGGCGCGAGGAACTCGTCCTCCCCGGGCCGGATGACGCCAGCCTGCGCATCCTCGTCTCCACCCACCCCACCGATCACCGCATCCCGACGCTGCTGCACGACACGCAATACCGTGTCGCCGTGGCCTGGCAAAACGTGGGCTACAACCAGCCGCCCCACCCCTCCTTCCACCTCGGGCCCGGCATGGCCGCCCGCGTCCTGCCCTACCCCGTTTTTCCCGCTCCGGCCCAAGACTGAAGACCGCCCCGGAGCCCCGCTGACGCTAGCGAACACAAATCCGTCGCCTCGCTACACAAAAGCGCGGACTTTCCGCTTTTCGCGGTCGCACCGCGCGCGGAGAATGGGCTATGATTCGCCTCCTGAGCCTCGTTCTCGTTCTTTGCCACGTGCCTCTCCCCGCCCAGACGCGGGAATGGCTCGTCAAAGGAGCGCCCGGCCCAGTCGAGGCCGAGTTTGTGGCCTTTGCCAACGGGCACGTCCTCCTGCGGGGAGGCGATGGCAGTCAGGTCGAACTTCCCCTCGGTGATTTCAGCCAAAAAGACCAGGCCTACCTCCGCATTCTCACCCTGCCCGCCGAGGAAAAAGGCCCTTTCAAATCACCCGGAGCCCCGCTCAGCTCCAGTCGCGATTACCGCAGGGAAGAACGCACGGAGATCAAGAACGAGATTCTCGAACTCAAGGAAGCCCTTCATCTCCACCTGAGTTCCGCGAGCGATCCACTCCCCGGTTCCCTCGTCCACCTCGCCCACCCCGACGCCTGGCTCGTTTTCACCTCCCACGGGCCGGACCATGTCATCCGACACTTCCTCGACCGCATCCTCGTGCGTGGCCAGGCCGCCAAATCCGGCGAAAACGTCCGCGTCCTGCCCTTCGGGGGCGGGCGCAGCGTGGTCATTCCCCACAGCCCCGCCTTTCCCGCTCTCACCCTCTTCGCGGAGGAAGATCTCGGCGGTGCCTCCGCTTCCTTCCATTCATACGAAGCCTACGACGAGGAAAAAATCGGCCCTCACAGCCGCAGCGCCGCCTCCTTCCTCCTCAAGCGCGGCTACATGGCCACCCTCGCCAGTGATCCCGACGGCACCGGCTTCAGCAAGAACTACGTCGCGCAAGATCACGACCTGCGCATCGACAAACTTCCGGCCAAACTGCGTGGCTCCGTGCGCTTCATCCGCGTCTTCCCCTGGCGCTGGACGGAAAAAAAAGGCATCGCGGGCAACATCGGCCAGAGCCTCGGCGTCTCGTGGTTTTACAACTGGAACCTCGACCAACATTCCTCACCGGACATCGAATACGTCGCCATCAAACAAAAGCACGGTTGGCCCTCGCTCAATCAGGACTGGCGCCGGCGCGGGATCAACCACCTCCTCGGATTCAACGAACCGGACCGACCCGACCAAGCCAATATGTCGGTGGAAACGGCGCTCCGCCTCTGGCCCGAGCTCCTCGGAACCGGCCTCCGTTTGGGGTCCCCCGCGACCTCGGATGGCGGACTCGGCTGGCTCTACCACTTCATGGAGGAAGCCGGCCGGCGCGGACTGCGCGTTGATTTCGTCGCCGTCCACTACTACCGCTCCGTCGCGAGTCCGCGCGATGACCGCGGGGCGGCTCAGCAAATGTACAATTTTCTCAAGGAAATCCACGAGCGCACCGGTCGCCCGCTCTGGGTCACCGAATGGAACAACGGGGCGAACTGGACTCCCCATCCCGACCCGGACGCCGAAGAACAGCTCGACGCGATCAAAGCGATGACCAAAATGCTCGATGAAGCGCCCTTCGTCGAACGCTACGCCCCTTATAACTGGGTCGAAGACGGGCGTCGGCTCGTCTGGGATGACGGCGGGCTGACCCCGGCGGGTAAGTACTACCGGGAGCTTCGCGCTCCTCTCTCCTACCAGCAGCCGCGCAAACCCTGAAAAAGTGCTGACTTGACAAAGACCGAGCAGCGGCCTTATAGTGGTTCCCAGCCCCGCAGAGATGAAACCAGTCATCGCCCTCCTCGCCCTCAGCCTTTCGAGTGTCCTCAGCCCTGTCGATGACGTCGAGGTTCCTGAACACATCCTGGCGATCTTCCAAGCCCTGCCGAAAAGCGCCAAAAACCCCGAAAATCCCCTCTCAGAGGCCAAGATTGAACTCGGACGGCAGTTGTTTTTCGACCCGCGACTCTCGCTCGACCAAAAGGTTTCCTGTAACACCTGCCATGACCTCGCCTCCTATGGTGACGATGGGCTGCCCACTTCTTTGGGGATCGACGGACAAAAGGGCGCGCGTAACGCTCCAACCGTTTTTAATGCCGCCTTACACCTCTCCCAATTCTGGGATGGCAGAGCCAAAGACCTGGAAGAACAAGCCACGGCTCCCATTCTCAACCCTGTGGAAATGGGAATGCCGAGCCCCTCTCACGTTCTCGCCGTCCTCAACTCCATCCCCCCCTACCGCCACTCCTTCGCGCAAGCCTTCCCCGAATCGCCGAAACCTGAAATCACCTTCAAAAAAGTCGGCCATGCCATCGCGGCTTTCGAACGGCAACTTCTCACCCCTTCTCGCTTCGACCGATTCCTTAAAGGCAACTCCGGCGCCCTTTCTGCCCAAGAAAAACGTGGTCTCAACACCTTCGTCATCAAAGGCTGCGCCTCCTGTCACAGTGGCGTTGGGGTCGGCGGCCACATGTATCAGAAACTCGGCGTCTTCAAGCCTTGGCCCACCCCAGATAAGGGGCGTGCCAACGTTCCCGGACAAGAACAGCTCACTGGTTACTTCAAAGTCCCCAGCCTGAGAAATTCCACCGAAACCGCTCCCTATCTCCACGATGGCTCAATCGCACACCTTGATGAAGTCATCCGTAAAATGGCCATTCACCAAAGTGGGCAGAGACTACGCCCTGGTGACGTGGACGACATCATCGCCTTTCTCGGAAGTCTCCGTGGGGAACTCGACCCAAAATTGACCCAAAAACCCAAGCTCCCGGCCTCTACCAAAGCCACCCCCAAAGCCCGCAGCACCTCCCGTTCCCAGAACAGCCCAGAACAATCAGAATCGAAATAAGAACACCTTTCTTAGCCTAACCTGCTTTTCGTCAGAGGCGCACAGTCCTTGCCCTGCCTTGACAAGAACCCTCCTTTTCACCTACACCGTCCGCCCATGCCCGGCCGCCGTCGTTACCTCCACCTCGTCTTCTGGCTCGGCGGCCTCCTCGCCGCCGCCCTGCCCTACCTCGCGGCCGCGCTGCACCCCGACTGGCGCGTCCCCTGGATGCTTCCGCCCGGCCACTTCGCCGACAACCTCGTCATCGCCGCGCGAAACATCCTGCTCTGTGCGACCCTCGGGGGCTGGCTTGGCCTGCTTTTGACCCGACAGGAATCCTTACAGAATTTCCGTCAATGGTGGCGGAAACCGCGGGCGCTGAACTGGATTTGGTTCGCCCTCACCATCCTGATCTACAGCACGCAGAACATCCTCATCCTCAATCACCTCCCCCTCGACGGCCCCTCCCACCTGAGCGCCGCCGCCGGGCGGGTTTTCACCGTCATCACCCTGAGCTGCGCCCTTTGGTTCGTCACTATCGCCGCCGCCAGCGCGGCTCCGCCCTCTTGCAAAAAAGTCCCCTGGTTCATCGCCGCTCTCTTTCCCGCCATCATCGCGGTCGATGCCTTCGCCCTCATCGTTTGGAAAACCCCGATCCGCCTGACCCTGAACCGACTCGATGAGCAGGGAGCGGTCAACCTCGCCCGCGAGCTCGCCGCCGGTGGCCTCGAGCAAAGCCCCGCCCAGTTCCTCCTCGGCGTTCTCGCCTTCGTCCTCATCGTCCTCGGACTTTTCCACCTCAGCGGTCGCTTGAGCGCCAAACTTCCCTGGCGACCCGCCGCCTTGAGCTTCCTCTTCCTCGGCCTCGGCAGTTGGCTCATCCTCTGCGCGGAAAAAGGCGGAGGCTTTCTCTGGAAATCCCGCCAGGCCCTGCGCTGGGAGCACAGCCGATACGAAGTCCACCTCTCGCCCTTCACCCCGCCGGAAGGTGTC
>JBNNED010000292.1:0-12857 GCA_050285825.1 Verrucomicrobiales bacterium
ATCGATGATGTCGGCGTCGAGGACGTATTCTTCCATTTCATCGACGATGCCTTTGACGTGGATGTGCTCGTGGATGAGTTCGGAGGTCTTGGCTCCGAGTGAATGCCAGAGCAGTTTGCCAATGTTGTCGTTGCTTGGCTTTACCGACTGATAGACGCCGGTGAGCCAGCGGTAGTCGGCTTGGTAGGCAATAAGGCAATCGGCGGGGGAGAGGGACTCCCAGAATTTTTCGAGGAAGACGTAGTCCTTGGCGAAGGCGTCGCGCTTCTCGTCGCTGCTGATGCAGTTCTGGGCAGCTTCCAGTCCCTCGAAGCCTTCAATGGAACGGTCCACGTCCGGGAAGTGGGCGAGGCAGTCGGCCATCGCTGTGGGGAGTTTTTCTTCCAGTTCTTTGAGGTTGGTGATGACTTGCTGCACGCTCTTCTCATCGAATTTCAGGGCCTCGGCGGCGTCATCGAAGATGCCAAAGTAGTCGACGATGCGACCGAAGGTTTTGTCGGGGTAGAGGCGGTTGGTGCGGCAAATGGCTTGGAGTAGGGTGTGGTCGCGCAGGGACTTGTCCAGATACATCGTCTGGAGGATTGGTGCATCGAAGCCGGTGAGTAGCTTGGCGGTGACTATGAGCAGCTTGAGAGGATCGGCTTTGTCGTTGAAACGTTCCAGTAGCTTCTCTTGAGCACTTTTATCGAGACCCCATTTCTGTTTGAACTCGTAGTCGTCGTTCGCACTGGTGGAGATGACCACGGCAGAGGCTTCTTCACCGAGCAGGGAGTCGAGGCGTTGTTTGTAATCGACACAGGCGTAGCGATCCGGGGTGACGATCATGGCTTTGAAACCGTGGGGAGCCACCTGGTCTTGGAAATGTTTGGCAATGTCCTCGACGATGGTTTGCACACGCTCGGGTGACTTGAGGAATGCGGACATTTTCGCGGCCTTCTGGCTGAGGGCGTCGGCTTCCTCGTCATCGAGCGAGGCGGACTCCGTGAGTGCCTGATAGGCGGTGTCGAGCGCTTCCTTATCAACGTGCACATCGACCAAGCGTGGCTCGAAGTGCAGGGGCAGGGTGGCACGGTCGCGGATCGAGTCTTGAAAGGAATAGCGGGACATGTAGCCGCCTTCATCTTCCTCCTCGCCGAAGGCCCAGAAGGTGTTCTTGTCGGCTTTGTTGACCGGGGTGCCGGTGAGGCCGAAGAGGAAAGCGTTTGGGAGGGCGGCCCGCATGCGGCGGCCGAGGTCGCCTTCCTGGGTGCGGTGTGCTTCGTCCACCATCACGATGATGTTTTCGCGGGTGTTCATGCCTTCGTAGGCGTCTTTGAACTTATGAATGGTGGAAATGATGATCTTCCGAGTGCCTTTCTCCAGTAGGTCGTGCAGCTCTTTGATGCTGTCGGTGGTGACCACGTTGGCGACGTCGGCGGCGTTGAAAGTGCCGGTGATCTGGGTGTCGAGGTCGGTGCGGTCGACGAGGACGAGTACTGTGGGACTTTTGAGCTCAGGAGCACGGCGTAGTTTCTGGGCGGCGAAGACCATCAGCAGAGACTTGCCAGAGCCCTGGAAATGCCAGATGAGGCCTTTCTTGAGACGGCCGTCGATGACCCGGTCGATGATCTTATTGGTGCCCTCGTATTGCTGATAGCGGCAGATGACCTTGATGCGGCGTTTCTTCTTGTCAGAGGTGAAGACGCAGAAGTTGCGTAGCAGGTCGAGCAGGCGTTCGGGTTGAAGTAGGTCGCTGAGTTCCTTGCCTACTTCGCCAAGGCCGAGCTTTTTCGAGAGTGCGGTGTCGTCGTTTTCTAGTCTCCAGGGCGACCAGAACTCCAGCGGGCAGCGGACTGAGCCGTAGTAGAGTTCTTTGCCTTCGGTGGCGAAGGAGAGTAGGTTTGGCACGAAGAGCTGGGGGATGCTGTTTTCGTAGATGTTGTGGACCTCGTGTGCACCATCGAGCCAGCTCACCGAGGGGCGGATTGGGGTCTTGGCCTCGCCGACGACGAGGGGAATGCCATTGATTAGGCAGACGATGTCCGGTTTCTTGGTTTCAAGTGCTTTGACCGCATACTGGTTGGTGACGAGGTAACGGTTGTTGGATGGGGTGTCGAAATCGATCAGCCTCACTGGCACGTGGCGGTTGTTCTCGCCGAAGGGCATCGTCTTCTCACCGGTGAGCCAGGCGTGGAACTCCTCATTGGCTCGCACTAGGCCGGTCTGGTGGGCGGAAAGGAAAATAGTGCGCAACTTGTAGATCACCTCGTCGGCCAAGGCTGGGTTTATGGTGATTTCGGGGTTGATGCGAATGAGGGCTTCGCGCAGTTCGCTCTCCAGCAGGACTTGGTCGGTGGGGCGGTTGAGTGCCGCTGCGGACTTGTATTGCCAAGGGAAGGAACCGTAGATCGTTTCGTCCTCCATGGCTGAGGAAGTCGGTGTGGCGGCGTTCAGGTTTACCCCGGTGAGCTTTTGGATGATGTAGTACTCGACGCTGTTGAGTTCGTTGAAGGACATGAGAGGAATGATTGTGTGTTAGACGCCGAGGAATACGAGCAGAGAATCTAGAGTCGTGCTAGTTTTTCGCTTTTGTTCCAGTAGTGAACGCGCAAAAAGCTCGGACATCTTACTTTTTTTCAGTCGGCGTAGAGCCTCGCGTTCATCATCCGTGCCGAGATGTTCGACGTTAAATCGTCGTTTCAGTGTTGCTGAATCCATCGTGGCTGCGCCAGCGGGGCAATCATCAAGGAGTTCTAGGAAGAATCCCTCCACGCATTGTGGTTCGGTGAGGAGTAGTTCTACGTTTTGGCTTTTCAGCTGGTTCAGCAGTTTGGCCGATGGCGGCAGATCCGAGTCGATCCAGAGCATAACGCCATCATACATACTTAGCTGTTGGTGTCGCCTTTTGAGATCCAGTGCGATTGTCTTAGGCGAGCCACCATTGCCGTGATCCGTTTGGATTTTGCGTGGCCTTATTTCATCCCGATAGAGCTGTTTTAGATGCTTGAGGAACGCCCCTTCAGTCTTGCCCTCTCCGAATATTAGCTTGGCCTTGCGGGCCGTTCTTACCTTTCTCGCAGCCATTGGTCTTAGAAGATCGAAGGTTCGGGGACGGCGTCGTATCGACCGGCATTGTAGTTGGCAAAATGGTTTTCATCCCGGCGCACTCCTTTGACGTCGGAGAGGCGATAGGCATCACTGACGCAGTCTTCTGATTTGTCTACCAGGGTGATTTGTTCCTTTGCCAGGTGGTTAAGGATTTCCACATGGTGGCAGGTGAAGAGCAGCTGTGCTTTCAGGGTGTTGATGTGCCGATCTGAAAAAAGACCGAGCAGAAGGGGGATGATGTGGGGGTGGAGGTCGGACTCCATCTCATCAATCACGGCGAGGCCTCCGTATTTTAAAATTGGGAGAAATGCGGCGAAGAGGAGGAACAAGCGTCGGGTGCCGGAGGATTCATCAAAAATGCTCAATTCAAATGAGCCGTCCGGGCCCTCATGAGTCAGGAAGGGGACATAGAGTTCTTTGGATTGTTTGTCAGCGCCGATGCCGGGCACCTTGCGGATTTCGAAGCTTGAGATGCCGAGGTCAGCCGCCTGCAGGAGCTCGGTCAGGTCATCGTTGTATTCCGGGTGCTTGTGGAAGAACTCAGAGCTGGTGAAAATCTCCTCGTCCATCTCTTGGACGCCGTGGGCTTTTTTGCCATGGCGACCCACATTGGATATCTGGGGCCCGATGCAGTCAGCGATTTCCTTGAACTCCTTTTTGCCGGTCACCAGACCAGCTGCCAGCATCGAGGAGTTAGGTCGTTCCGTGATCAGCTTTTTGAGCAATGCAAGATCCGTGAAACTTTTGCTTTGTTTCAACGAAAGTTCGCCATCATCGCTTAGCTGGCGGTGGAGCAATGTCCGGAAGGATTTAGTCTTTTGGTTGTAGAGGTAGAGCCGTTCTTCAAGGATCGCTTTATCCTGTATTGTGAATTTGTAGCGGTAGCGTTTTCCTCGCCCCTCGAAATCGAGATCAAATTCAGATTTCTCCTTGGTTCTGGTGAGGAAGGTATCAAGGGGGATCTGTTCATCATCGGCCAAGCCCTTGTAGGAAAAGATGAGGAAAAACTGGGTAAAGGTCATCGCCTTCAGCAGGGTGGTTTTTCCCGACCCGTTCGGGCCGAAAACGCCCGCCAAAACCGAAACTTGATCGCCTACCGTAGTCTCCACAAAAGAATTGTCCGTAGGAGTCTTCGCGCTGGTGGTGAAATTAAGCGTGGCTTCGTCTGCAAATGAACAGAAGTTGCTGAAGGTGAGTTTGCGGATCATGACGGGCGAAAGATACGCGGGATCCGGGTTAAATCCACAAAATAACTAAAATTTGACGAAGAAATGTCAAAAATCGATTATTTTTATGTTGGTTTAGCCAAAATGGGTCTGCACGAAGAACGCTTGGAGGCAATACAAGGAGCTTTGTCGCAGCACTCAGCGGGAGGCGGGCACTTTGGTGCTGAGGGCGATTTTTAGCGATTTCACGCTGTCATTACTCCACTGCTTGGTGGGCTTCGGGAGTTTGCCTTGTTCTTTCAACTCCTCGTTGCGAGCACGCGCCTCTTGCAGGCGGCGCACAATATCCGCCTTAGTGAGCTTCTTCGAGGCTCTTTGCGGCTGTTGTGTAGTAGTGCTCATGCCTTTCAAGGTAGTGTAGGGCTCAGTATTGTTCAAGGTCAGCGAGGTTTGGGCAGCGATAGCTACGTCATAAAAACCAGCCGTGTTTGATTTTTTCCAGGCAGTGCTTGGCGGTGAGAATAAAGAACCAGCCGCAAAGGTGGATGATGTTGGCGGTGCCGCCTTGGGAATATTTCCACTCGGAGTCGCCGTTGTCCCAGAGGATCGGGCGATGAAAACGGTAGTGGGGCGGGGATTCAGGCACGCTTAGAAGATTTGGTTGATGAGGGATTTGAGGAGTTGAAAAGCTGCATCCAAATTGATTTTCAGCGTGTCGATTGTGCCATCTATTTCGCTTAGCATTGAACAAATTACTTTTTGTTCGTCCAAGCTAGGAACTGGAATATACATGCACATCAACTCGTCTCGGTTAACCTTTGGCATGCCTGTGCGGTTCTGGAATCGGAGAAGGGTTTGGGTGAGTTGCTCGGTTAGAAGATAATAGAACAAGAACTCTTTTGTCAGACCGGGATCGGTCACTCGGAGCGGATACACGTCAGCGCTACAGAGCCCAGTAAAATTGGGATTAGCGACTTTCTTGAAGTAGGGTCGAATTTTGGAATACAATATGTCTTCGTTTGTGAAGAGGTAATTACCACTGGAGATCCCTAGCTCTTCTGCACTTTTATGTTCGAGTATCTTCCCGGTATTCTTCTCAATTCTCTCAGGGCCAATTTGAATGAGGGACGAATAGCGATCTTCGGTAGGGTCTACCTGCCCATTTGCGATTGAGATTGCCTCTGAGAACCGCAGTTCACTCCAATCTGATCTTATTAGGCCACTTTTGCATCTTTTCAGCCGCACTTCTTTTTCGCCACGAAGGCCGGCAATCCCTGCCGAGAACAGATCCTTTCGGCTCGCATCCCGAAGCGTGATTAATTTCGCGTGATTCTGATAGTGAGTTTGCAATGCGTCATCCGCCGCCCAGAGGAGTTCGGCGAGTTTGGCTTGCTGGTCTTTGGGGGGGAGGAGGAATTCGTAGTTGGCGATGTCCTTGAACTTGGTGCGAGGAGAGAGCCCGCCGGCGGAGTGTTGGACGGCGTAGTCGAAGAACTTGTCGTTGTTGACGAGGAAGGGCAGCAGCTCGGGAAGCAGAGCTTCTTTGGCTTCCATGACCGTGATGTCGCCAGAGCAGATGCCGTCGAAGTCGGCCAGTGCAGCCTTTTTCAGGTAGGCACGGCGGCGGCCGAAGAGGACGTGGCCTTTGCGAAACTTCTTGGTGAAGGTGGTGCCGTTATCCAAGCTATCCCAGCGGCGTAGGTGGATGCATTCGGGATCGATGTGTTCGAGGCCCACTACGCGGTCGATGCCATCGGCTGCCGGGTTTTTGGTGGAAGTGCGGACTTCTGATACCACATCGCCTAAGGTGACGGGTGTCCATTGGGATTTATTGAGTTGGAGGTTGGAGCTCATGCTTTTCCTCCTTCCAAGGTGGCGAAGAGATTGTCCATGGAGTCGGCTAGTGCGCTGGAGCTGGTTTTCCAATTTTCCAGAGCATCGGCGAAGTTGTTTTCGCCAGCCTGATGTTTATCGGGGCGGACGTAGCGGCTGATGGCGAGGTTGAATTTTTGCTCGGCGATGTCGTCGAGGGTGAGCACGCGAGAGAAGTCGTCCTGGTCAGTGAAGCTGCGGTAGGCTTTGAAGATTTTCTGGATATGATTTTCTTCGAGAAAGCCCATGTTCTTATCCTGGCGGACTTCTTTGACGGCATTGATGATGAGGACTTTTCCTCGTCGGGCTTCGGGTTTGTTGGTGTTGGTGATGAGCAGGCAGGCCTCCATCGGTGAGTTGTAGAAGAGGTTCGGGCCGAGGCCGATGACGCACTCAACGACGTCCTGCTCGATCATCTGGCGGCGCATGGCGGCCTCGGAGTCGCGGAAGAGGATGCCGTGTGGCCAGAGTGAGATGGAGCGCCCGTTCTGCGGGTCGAGGCTTTTCTGGATGTGTTGCTGGAAGGCGTAGTCGGCGCAGCCCTGCGGCGGGGTGCCCCAGAGGTTGCGGCCCCAGGGGTCGTTCTGGAAGAGGGTGCGGTCCCAGGCTTTGATCGAGTAGGGCGGGTTGGCGAGGATGACGTTGAAGGTCTTGAGGGTGTCGTTTTCCAGCAGCTTGGGCTCGCTGAGGGTGTCGCCACGGGTGATCTGGAATTCCTCGATGCCGTGCATGAACATGTTCATGCGGGCGATGGCGGAGGTGATGAGGTTGATCTCCTGGCCGTAGAGCTTGAGGCTGCGGTATTCCTGCCCGGCGTCCTTGAGCTGGAGGGCGCAGTTAAGCAGCAGGCCTCCGGAGCCGCAGGTGGGATCGTAAACGCTCTCGCCCGGCTGCGGGTCCATGATCAGCGTCATGAGGCGGACGACGGTGCGGTTGGTGTAGAACTCGGCGGCGGTGTGGCCGCTGTCGTCGGCGAACTGCTTGATGAGGTATTCGTAGGCGTTGCCGAGCTGGTCGTCGGGGACCTTGGCGATGGAGAGAGTGTGGGCAGAGAAGTGCTCCAGCAGGTTGACGAGGGTCTCGTCGGAGAGGCGGTCCTTGTTGGTCCAGGCGGCATCGCCAAAGATCCCGGCCAAGGTGTCCGGGTTAGCCTTCTCGATGGCACTCATGGCGTCCTGCAGGGCGAGGCCGACATTGGAGGTGACTTCGCGGACTTTGTTCCAGTGGTGCTGCGGCGGGACGATGAAGCGGTGGAATTCCGGGCTGCGGGCGTAGTCCTTGTCGCCATCGCTTTCCTCCATGGCCTCGGCGAATTCTTCGTCGTAGACATCGCAGATGCGTTTGAAGAAGAGCAGCGGAAAGATGAATTGCTTGTAGTCGCCAGCATCAATGTGCCCGCGCAGGTAGGTGGCCGCGCCCCAGAGGTATTTTTCGAGAGATTGTTGGTTCATGGAGTGGGTGAAGGGGGCACTCTTGCCGGTTCGAATTGATAAAGGGTTGATTGGGTAATAGATCCGCTGAACCCAAGGCGTCTGATTTTCTTTGTCAGGGCTTCAATGTCGATTGCGTCATCAATTCGTGGGTCAATACACACTTCATCTATCAGAGAAGTAGGATCGACATGTATAGGGTGAATATTTGCCTGTTTTAGGTGAGAGTTGTTTTCGGTATCGAAATAAAGGAGTCTGATTTCTGATTCATGAGAAAACTCTTGGCGTTTCGTAAGTAAAGTTTCCGCTAGACGGCTCGTTCCAGCCCCCATAGTCAGCTCCATGAAACCAGTGTTTTTTCTAAAATCATCAATCTCAGAGACAGGTTTGTAAGCGACAGAACCAATGTGGTATTTTGAAGATGAATGGGCGTCGTTCTTGTCCCACATTGCATCTGCTAGCTTGCGAATCGTCGTTTTAATCCTCAGTGACTGCTTGTCTTGGCTGTAGATGCGCCACATTGCATCGGTATCTGAATTCGTTGTCCAACATTGGCCATACCAAGAATCAGCTATTTTGTCGGCACTTACTTCAGTCCCATCCTGTAGCAGGAAGGTTGATTTAAGAAAAAAGTTCTCGAAAGGATCATCCCACAATTTCGGGCGAACTAAGACGAGTTCTCGATTCTTGAAGAGTTCCCCCAAACGATGCAGTGGCATTATCCGATATACGGGGGTGTCTATGTTGTCGATTCGGATGAAGTTTTTCATATCCAAGTGAGTATTTAGTCTGATAGTGAGCATTTTTTAAATTACTGCCTGAATTTTCACTCCGAACTCTCGGAGTTTGATTTTGAGGTGTTGTTCGGCTGTGGTGATCATTCTGTTGGAGAGTGATTGAGAGAGTTAACGTATGCCTCTACACCGTCGTAGCGGATAGAGCACCGGTGGTTGCCGAAATAGTCAATGTAACGTTGCCCCTCAGGCGTTGGTCGTTTGTCATGGCTATATAGCACTACTTCCACGGCGGTTGTGGTCGAGACATGCTTGGTAATGAGGGCTCGGAAGTCAAAGTCTGCCAGAGGGAACGAGTAGCCGACGAAGACGAGTTTTGTGGCTTCGGAGAGTTCGATGGCCGCTTTGTGCCAAATGTGTTGGAAATGAATCCGTGAGAGGTCTTTCTGGAAGGTTGGCAAGGCAATCTCGGTTTCGAGTTTAACACCGCCTTCACATTTTTTGCAGGTTGCTGTCCGAGTGTATGCTGCGATAGCGCTTTTTTCATTCGGATTAATGAATAGTCGGTTACAGCGAGGGCAAGAGACCCAATTTAGAGATCCGTGTAACTTCAAGAGCTTGATAGTGTTTCGGTTGCGTGACGAAGTCAGGTTAGTCCCACTCACTTCATTGTATTTCCAGATTTGTGTGCCGTAGTTACAATAGTTCAGTAAACCTCGTCGATTACCATTCACGTCTGTATCTTGCTTCAGCTTTTGGAAAAGAATCTTATCCAGCATGATGTCCCAGTTTAGGGAGATGATGGAGAACGAGTCTCTGCGAGGCAGAGAGTGTCCCTGCAGGTAATCAACGAAGTCTTGGGCATATTTGTCATGGCCAACTCGGTCATTCATAACGTTAGCTATTTCCAGGTTTAAGCATCGTTCAACTTCTTTGAGTTTGTCAGGGGTATATGATTTGAGATATTGACCACTGCTTATCGCTTGGTGGATGGGCGTGTATACGTCTTCAAGCGCGAGTTGTTTCGCTGCGTCACCTACAAGTCCATAGACGGTCTTGATGAAGTTTTTGATTGAGTTCGAATTTTCATTCTCTTGCTTAAGAACGGCGGGTAGCAGTTCCCCTTGCAAAGGCAGGTTAGCGGCCTTGGAAAAGCCGGCTCCTAAAATGTAGACTGTCTTTTCTCTAGGCATCAGATCGAGACTCCGAACTCGCGGAGTTTGGTTTTGAGGTGTTGTTCGGCTTGTTGACAGTCGGCCCAGGCGGATTTGAGGTCGGCGAGGGCTTCGTCGACGGTTGGGAGGTTATCTTCGATGATTTTTTCGACGTAGAGGGGGATGTTGAGGTTGTGGTCGTTTTCAGCGATCTCCTCCATGCTGGCGAGCTTGACGTGGTTTTCGACGTCGTCGTCTTTGGCATACCAGTCGTAGATTTGCTGGACGTGTTCCTTTTCGAGGAAGTTTTGGGCGCGGCCTTTACGGATTTGCTCGGCGGCGTCGATGAAGAGAACTTTGTCGCGGCGGGCGGCGGTTTTTTCCGAACGGAAGACCATGATACAGGCTGCGAGTTGGGTACCGTAGAAGATATTCGGGCCGAGGCCGATGACGGCTTCGAGCAAGTCTTGCTCTAGCAGAGCTTTGCGGATTTTTCCTTCGGCTCCTTTGCGGAAGAGTGCGCCGTGAGGGAGGACGACTGCCATGCGTCCGGTCTTCGGCTTCATGGATTTGATCATATGCTGGACCCAGGCCATATCGCCGTTGCCTTTTGGTGGTATGCCGGCGATGTTTCGTCCGTGTGGGTCGTTGGCCCAGAACTCCGCGCCCCATTCTTTGAGCGAGAAGGGAGGGTTGGCTATGACGCAGTCGAAGGACTGGAGGCCATCGGCATCAAAGAAGGCGGGCGAGCACAGGGTGTCGCCACGGGCGATTTGAAAGTCCTCGACGCCGTGCAGGAACATGTTCATGCGGGCGATGGAGGAAGAGGTAAGGTTCTTCTCCTGGCCGAAGAGTTTCAGGGTGCGGAAGTCTTCGCCAGCCTCCTTGAGGTGCTCGATGGACTCGATAAGCATGCCTCCGGTGCCGCAGGCGGGGTCGTAAATACTCTCACCTGCGTGGGGATCGATGATCAGCCCCATGAGGTGCACGACGGAGCGCGGCGTGTAGAACTCACCAGCTTTCTTGTTGGTGAGGTCGGCGAAGTGCTTGATGAGGTATTCGTAGGCCTGGCCGAGCATGTCAGGGGCGACTTGGGAACGAGAAAGGATGTGCTGGGAAAAGTGCTCGACGAGGTCGGTGAGGAGTCGGTCGGGGAGCTTATCTTTGTTCGACCATTGGGCATCGCCGAAGATGCCGTAGAGGTGGTCTGGGTTGGCCGCCTCAATGTCGCGCAGGCATTGCTCGATTTTCAGGCCGATGTTCGATGTGGTTTCGCGGACGTCATTCCAGTGGCAGCCATCGGGAATGGTGAAGCGGTGGAACTCGGGAAGAGCGGCGTATTCTTCATCGCCATCCGAATCGTCCAGTGCGGTTTGGTATTCCTCATCGTATACGTCCGAGATGCGCTTGAAGAAGAGCATCGGAAAGATGTAGGCCTTGAAGTCGGACGCTCCAATGGGGCCTTTCAAGATCCAGGCTGCCTTGGAGAGGTATTGTTCGAGTTGTGATAGTGAGAGCTGGGACACAGTGGGTGGATGGTGGGGAGACATAGGAGGGGGAAACAACGACTTTAAAAAGAGAAAACGTTAATTGCCATGGATATACTTTCTCCACGGATCCTGGTGCTTGCCAAGCAAAGAGTGCACGAAAATGTTGTGAGGTCAGCACTGAAAGGTCTTAAATCTGAAGGTGCTCTGCTTCAATGCGTTTGTATGAATGTGAGAACGAGGCATGAGGGGAGCTCGTGAAACTAATATTCTTGCGGGATGAGGGGGCACGCAAGAGAAATTCTAGCAAAGCGATAGAGATGGTGAGGAGAACGAGAGGGCTTCGATGCACGTGTGAATGTAGGACCTCGTGAAAAGGAGGGGATTCTCGAATCTTTGTCGAATCATGACGCTTTTTCTAGTGCTCCATGCGGAATATTCCACCTATGAGGAATATTGTGGAGTTCATGATTGTCAGTGGACGATGAACTCAGATGGCTCTGAGGCGGTCGGGTAATTCGTTGCAGACGTCAGGATTGATGACGGCACGCTGGTTTTCAATGTCGGGAACGATGGAGAAAAAGTCGCGACCTTGTTCCTGTGGTCGGTGATCGAGGTAGTGTTTTTTGATCATGCGCTCGCTATTGCCCGCTTCCTGGGCGGTGTCGCCAATGGATCGGTGGAGGGCAATGTGATAGCTGATGAATGAGTGGCGGGTTTCGTCGCTTTGCAAAGAGAATTTTTTCCTGACCTGCCGGTAATCGTTTTTGAAATTTACGGGCATGATGGGGAATTCCTCGTAAGCCTGCAGCCATACCTTGAGGTTGTCGCTAATGCGGATCGGGCGGCTGTCTTTGGTTTTGGCCATCTCAGCGGTGATCATGATCCGGCCGGTGGAGAGGTTGATGAGCTCCTTTTCTCGTTCGGAGAGTTTGGCGAGCTCTCCTTGGTCGGTTGATGGGCGAATACCAGCGAAGTAGGCGAGGGCGAACCATTTGACCAATCGGCCTCCCTTGTAGGACATGAGGTAGGTGAACAGGTCGCGCACGATTTCGGGGGCGGTGGTGGCGATGTCCGGACGTTGCTCGGCGAGACGTTGGTTGGAATGTGCTTTGACGTGTTCGGTTGGATTGTGAAAAGTCCAAGGTCGGTTCGTGCTGAGGTCTTTCTTTCCTGCCCAGATGAAAAAGGCGGCCAATTCATTCCGATGATTGTTCCAGGTCTTTTTCTTGGCAGGGCTGATGCCGTTCTGTGCTCTGAGCGATTTGAGGTATTTGATGGTTTCTTCTTCGGTGACGGAATGAACCTGTGGGTTGTTCGTAAAGCTGGCGAAGCGGGTGAGAATGGCACGTGTTTTTTTAATCGTCGTCAGTCGCACGCCGTCGCGATCTTTTTCTTCCAGATAGATTTTGAGTCCCGCCAATAAATCAATGGTAAACTCCGGCGGACGGTGATGCTTCAAGAAGAATGAGATAGCTTCGTCCAACGAATAGGCCTCACCAAGATCATCGAAGGCTTTTTCCGCATGTTCGATCTGGGCTTCATTCAGCGAGGTCAAGAGGAGCTGGCGATGATGCCCGGCGTTTTTGAGATTGATGTTGATGGAATTCGCAAAGTCTTCGGCCTCCTGCTTGTCTTGAAATTGTTTGCGCTGCCATTTGCCGTCCACTTTCCAGCCACGGACCATATAACATGGGTAGGTCACTCCGCGCTTTTTGTATGAGGTGGCGTAGACCTGCGCGTGCCCGGTGCTATTACGGATTTTCTCCTTCTTTTTGAAGTTCACGCGCTTCTTGCTCATGCCTGCTTTTTAACCGCATTTCGTTGCTCATAACAAGCATTCAAAACAGGACATGAGACAGGACAAAGTGAGATTCCCTTATATATCAATGACTAGACAGGGGTTCGACTCCCCTCGCCTCCACCA
>JBNNED010000293.1:0-3841 GCA_050285825.1 Verrucomicrobiales bacterium
TGTCTTCGCGACGGGCGCAGGCGGCGAGTCTGTGCCCTCCGGCGGTGAAGAGCTTGGCGAGTTCGCGTCCGAGTCCGGAACTCACACCGCTGAGCCAGATCGTTTTGGGGCCGGTGGTGGTCATGTCCGAAGAATCGCTTATTTTAAAGAGAGGTCAATCGTTGGTTCGCGCTCGAGATCGCGCATCCGGGCCTTCGCCAAAGCCTCGGGACTCAACCCGCCTTCGCTTTCGTGATCGGAACCGACTGACCAGAGGCGCTTTCGGGCGGGATCGTAGTGAAAAGGCTTGTCCACGTAGGGATCGAGCGGGATTTGCGCCAGATAGCGCGGGCTGAGCGCGGCCAAAGTCTCCGGCAGTGCGCCCTCGTGCTCAAGTTGATACGCCCGGAGCACCAACGCGATACGGGTGAGCTTTTCGTGTGTTTCGATCAGGAAAATCCGGCTTAAATACGATTCCTGAGTCGGATGGGAAAGCTTCATCAAGAGTTTTCCAATCAAATTCACATGGAAAACTTGCCACGGGTGGTTTGGAAATGGTTTGGCAAGAGGTTCTAGTTTGGCGAGTTGCTGATGGTTCAACTTGCTGCGAGCTAACAAGCTTCTGGTAAATGCGGAAGAGGCTGCGCGTGTGCGGTTTTTTTGAGCAAGAGAGATGGCGGTGAAATAGCGGCCTAAGACTTCGGATTTCTCATCAACAGGAGCCGGATTTCCCGCCATTTGGTTGAGGAGATTCCCACCTATGAGTCGGCCTGTCGCTACTAAGTCACATAGGTTGACTAAGGTGCGATATTCTTCCTTTAAGGGACTTTCGACGAACGTTTTCTGATAATTAATCTGAGGGATGAGTTCAGGGTAGAGTCTAGCTCTCTCTAGCGTGACGTTTCTTTGCAACGATGCCCACGCCAGCTCTTTGAGGTAGGTTTGGTAAATGGCTTGAGCGATGAGGGCAGAGACTAGGGTGCCTTGGTTCTCTAAAAGTAACTCGCTGGCATGAGAAAAGGATCTTAAAATCTCATCGCCTTTCTCGGGCTGATTGTCATGCCGATAATAGCGATGGGCAAGGGTCAGCAGTTGAGTAGATACGCGGATTTGAACGATATTCTTGGGAATGTCATCAATCAAGGTCTCCGCGCGCATCTCTTGATAGCCGTCAAGCAAAGAAATTCTCAGCAGTGGTGCGATTTGCAGATCGTAATGTTTCGTGAATAAAGCGCGGGCTTGATTTTGATCCCATTCTTGCGCGTTCAGCAATTCAGCTAACTCTTTTCGCTCGGCCTGTGTCAGTGACTCTTTAGCTAATTGCTCAATCAAAAAATAGGCATTGTCTTCTTTCTGAACGACGCGCTCCGGGAGGATGAGGTCGGAGTCGTCGATGGCGGGGATGTCGAAGATGTGGGAGAAGCAGCGGCAGAGGAGGGGGGCTTCGTCGAGGATGATGGTGTCGTCGGCGCGGAGGAGGGGGGCGAGAAAAAGGAGAGCGAGGGGCAGGGCTTTCATGCGCTGGGAGTCTAGGCGGAAGGCGGGGAGGGTGGCAAGCGGGACTTGAGGTCGGGAGGGGCTTGTTTTAACTTCGGTCATGTTGCAGCAAAAAAGAGCATTGGTGACGGGGGCTTCTTCGGGAATTGGACGCGCGGTGACGGAGAAGTTGTTGGCGGCGGGGGCGGAAGTCATCGGGCTCTGCCGGAACCCGGAGGCGCTACCGGCGGGAGTGCGGGCGGTGGCTTGTGATTTGACCGATCCCGAGGCGGTGCGCACGGTTTTCGCGGACTTGGATGGGCTGGATATTTTGGTGAACAATGCGGGCCTGGCGCTGACTTCGCGAGTGAGCGACGGGGATTTTGCGGATTGGGAGATGATGTTCCGGCTCAATGTCCTGGCGGTGGCGCAGTGTTGCCAACTGGCCTTGCCGCTCTTTCCGGAAGGCGGCGGTCAGATCGTCAATGTCTCAAGTATGAGCGGGCACCGGGTGCCGCCGGGTGGGGGGATGTATGCGCCGAGTAAGTTTGCCCTGAAGGCGCTGAGCGATGCGCTGCGCAACGAGTTGCGCGGGGAAGGGCGCAAGACGCGGGTGGCGACGGTCTCACCGGGCTACGTCGACACGCCTCTGCTGGACAAGTATTTCAAAGGTCGGGAGGCGAAACTGGCGGAAGCCAAGGCCACGATGCGGCTTTTGCAGCCGGAAGACGTGGCGGCGTCCATTTTGCACATTCTGGAAGCGCCGGCCCACGTTGATGTCACCGATGTGCCTCTGCGCGGGACGGACCAGGCGGGCTGATTTTTTTCTTTTCCTCCTTTCCCTCTTTTTTCCTCTTTTATCCTATAAAACGACTCCATGCCCTCGCGCGGACGACACCAGAGCACCTCGAAGGAAAACCGCCGGCTTTTCCAGAAAATCGAGTCGCTGGCAGGCGTGGAAGGGATCATCATCGGGCGTTCCTACGGGGGGAAATCGCTGGGGCGGCACGGCTCGGCCGGGAGCTTGCGCTTGCAGCGAAAAATGCCCGGTGGGATCAAGGCCGTGACGCAGTCGGCGAAGGGGATTCAGGAGATTTTCATCCGCGTGGAAGAGGGACGGGCGGATGAGGTTTGGGCGGCGGTGGAGGAGCTTTGAGGTCGCAGAATCTAAGAATGCAGCGGCATGGGACGTTCATCCCCTTGTGAAAAGATCTCCATTCAAAAAGCGGGCGACGCAGGAATTCCAGCGCAGCGAAGGGGCGGATGTGTCGAGCCTGATCGACGTTTGTTTTCTCCTCCTCATTTTTTTCCTCGTCACTTCGACGATTGTGCAGCGGGAGCAGGAGCTGGCCAGCCGCCTGCCGAGCGAGCAAAGCACGCAGCCGCAAGATCTTGATCATGAGCGGATTTTGATCGAGTTGAAGGATGATGGGAATCTCGTCATCAACCCGCATCAGGAGGCGGAGGAAATTTCGCTCGCCTCCGATCAGCGGGAGATTCCGCGACTAACCGAGCGCTTGCGATTGGCGCAGGCCGGAGGGACCGCGCCGGTGCGCGTGATGTTGAAAACGCACGATGAGACGGGTTATCAGCGCTTTGTCGATGTCGTCAACTGCCTGGCGGGGCTGGAAATCGCGGAAGTTTCCCTCGTTCCCTGAGGGCCTGGTGAGCGGGGTCTTTTTTGACTCGCATCAGGCTCTTATTCCGGCAAGATGGCGTTGCCCCACCACGGAAGGGGCTGTGTTTTTATGAATATTGTCATCGTCGGCGCCGGAGAGATTGGCTCCCATTTGGCCACCGAGTTGTCCAAAGAGGCTCACAATATTTCGGTCATCGAGCATGATGCGAAGAAAGCGGCCGAACTTGAACGGCAGATTGACGCCAAGGTGGTGGCGGGCGATGGCACGAGCGTGAGTGACTTGGCCGAGGCGAACATCGGGGAGTGCGAGTTGTTTCTCGCGCTGACGAGCGAGAACACGGTGAACCTCATGAGCGCGTCGATGGCGAAGTCGATGGGCGTGCCGCGCGTCATCAGTCGCGTCCACCCCGGCCTGCAGCGCGAGGAATGGCTGTTCGACTTCCGCGGGCATTTTAACATCGACCACATTTTCAGTTCGGAGCGCCTCTCCGCCATCGAGTTATCGAAATTCATCCGTAATCCGGATTCCATCATCGTCGAGGAGCTGGCGCAGGGTCGCATCGAGCTCCAGCAGTTGAAAATCAGTGCCAAAAGCGATGTCGTGGGGCGGACTTTGCGGGATCTCAACCCGCCCGCCCACACGCGGGTGGCGATGGTTTCCAAGCAGAAAGGCAGTGAGGTGCCGAATGCCGACACCGTTTTGGAAGCGGGGGATCTCGTGACCATTTTCGGGGAACCCCGGAACTT
>JBNNED010000294.1:0-2870 GCA_050285825.1 Verrucomicrobiales bacterium
CACAGCCTTGCGACTCGTCATCACGGAAACGCACCAGGACATTGCCCGCGTCAAAGAACTCTGCGTCTGGCCACCCGCCGTAGACGGCATCCCGCCCCTCGGCACCGCTGTCAAAAACTGGCACGAAGAGGCTCTCTTCGCCCTAGTCCCCCTCATCTACCTCAACCAATCCGGCTTCAATCTCGCAGCCCCCAAACGTTTCACCGCTCCCACCCTCCCGGACGGCACCCCCTTCGCCATCCTCCCCGCCGAAGGCGAAGAACCCGTCCACGAAGGAGTCCTTGAAAATCACATCGGCGACTTCTCATCCTTCCAGCCTGACACCCGCCGCGAGTGGGTCGTCCACGCTGGCGAGCACCGCTCCTTCCCCTTCACCATCGCCCCCTGGCTGCTTGAACAAAACACCTATCAGGGAGCCCTCGATTTCATGATCGACTCCCGCCACTATGTCGGCACCCACACCAAAACCTGCGTCGGTTCCTTCGGCTGGCGGGACGACCACTACTTCGGCTGGGAGCTCTCCACCCTCGTCCCCCAACTCCTGTCCAACCCGACCGGCTGGACTTCCCTCAAACAACAAATCACCTACCAGAAACCGGACGAGCGTCAGCTTTGGGGAGCCCTCGAACCCTACCCCGCCGACGCCCCCGACATTGTCAAACTCATCCACTGGGGAGCCGACGTCGCCCTCACTCAAAAACTCACCCACCAGATGCTCAAATCCGAGCTCGCCTACTTCCTCTACGCCTGGCCCGTTCTCTCCCAATGGCTTCCGGAACAAAATTACCAAGCGGTCTCCGACTACGTCTTCGCCAACTGGGAGCGCTCCGACACGACCCGCGAAATCCGCTACGACCTCACCCCGCCCGATGGTCATAACCTCCTCGAAACGAAAACCATCATTGGCGGCACCAAAGGCGGCTACCCACCCGGATTCAGCCTCGAACCCAATCTCCTCCTCCACCAAGTCGCCCTCCGCGAAAAACGCGCCGACGCCCCGAAATACCTCGACGCCGCCCGCCGCCAACTCGCCTGGATGGTGGCCGAGCTCGACTGGGAAGACCCGCTCACGACCAAAGGCCAGCGCATGAGCGAACACCGCACGATCCCCGGCATGGTCCTTTTCCACCAGCTCCACCCCGAACTCGTCCCCGAGGGATTTGCCGAGAAAATCACGGCCTGGGTCGGCGTCGCCATCCGCCGTTCCGAAAACCTCTGGGACTTCCGCAAGCTCACCGATGAAGGCGATTGGGTCCCCTCCGGCGAGCGCGCCACGATGTGGAATGAACCCGGCAACCTCCTCGGCTTCCCCGCCTGCGCGATTCCCGCCAAGTCACTTGTCAGCGACCCCGAACTGCGCCAGCGTCTCGACGAACTCATCTGGGCCAATCTCGACAACGCCTGGGGGCGCAATCCCACCGGACGCCATTTTTCCTTCGACGCCACCCGCGAGTTTCCCGGCACCGAACTCGGCTGGTTCAGCTTCCACAAAGGAGGCATCGGTCAACTGGAAGACGCCCGTTTCGTCTTCGACGGCTCTCCGAAAAAACAACACTATCCCTACCACCCGGAAGTCGGCAACGTCGGCTGGAGCGAAGGCTGGATTCAGCACAACACCGCCTTCAACCTCTCCCTCGCCCACCTCGCCATGGATCGCAGCCGCCTGAGCCTGCGGAACGACGGCGATGAACTCCTCATCGAGCTGCACGCCCCGATCTTCCCCGCCGAAGGCCCCGCCCGGCCCACCGTCCAGCTCCACAGCGCGCAGACGGAGAGCCAAAGCATCAGCCTCTCGCCCGATCCCCAAGAGCCCGGCCGCTTCACCGCCCGCATGCCCCGTCCCGCCGGAGCTCTCAGCGCCGCCTATGGTCACGGCTGCTACGCCACCCGCGCCCAGCTCCCCTGAGGACTTTGCCTTGCAATTCCCCCCCCACCCGCCTACATCCCCCCCCGTGGCCACCATCAATACCGACGACCTCCGCATCAAGGGAACGGACCCGCTCATCTCACCTGCCGTCCTTTCCTACTACCTGCCCATCACGGAAAAAGCCGCCGCGCTCGTCTCCCGGGCCCGCCGCGAGGCCGAAGAGATCCTTTCCGGAAAAGACGACCGCCTTCTTGTCGTCGTCGGTCCCTGCTCGATTCACGACCCCTCCGCAGCTCTCGAATACGGCGAACTTCTCAAGTCCGCCATCGACCGCTACGCCGACGATCTCCACATCGTGATGCGCGTCTATTTTGAAAAACCCCGCACCACCGTCGGCTGGAAGGGCCTCATCAACGACCCCCACATGGACGGCTCCTTCGACATCAACCGCGGCCTGCGCATCGCCCGGGAACTCCTCCTCCAGCTCGCCGAATCCGGCATCCCCGCTGGCACGGAAATTCTCGACACGATCTCGCCGCAATACCTCGCCGACCTCATCTCCTGGGCCGCCATCGGCGCCCGCACCACCGAATCGCAAATCCACCGCGAACTCGCCAGCGGACTCTCCATGCCCGTCGGCTTCAAAAACGGCACCGGCGGCTCCATCCAGATCGCCATCGACGCCATCGGCGCCTCCTCCCAGCCCCACCACTTCCTTTCCGTCACCAAACAAGGCGTCTCCGCCATCGTCACGACCACCGGAAACGAAGCCTGTCACCTCATCCTGCGCGGTGGAAAATCCGGCCCGAACTACCAACGCGCCGAGCTCGACCAAGTCAACGAACTCCTCCGCCAGCACGGACTCCCCGAGCAAGTCATGGTCGACTGCTCGCACGGCAACTCGAACAAAGACTACCGCAACCAACCCCTGGTCGCCGAAAACCTTTGCGAACAAATGAGCGCCGGAGCCCGCGACATCGCCGCCGTCATGATCGAGTCCAAC
>JBNNED010000295.1:0-4555 GCA_050285825.1 Verrucomicrobiales bacterium
GCTGTCCACCGGCAAAACCGCCACGCCCTTCTCACGCGCCGCCGCCATCACCACTTCCCCCGCCATGACGAGGATTTCCTTGCTCGCCACCGCCAAATCACAGCCCATTTCCACCGCCCGCAAGGCCGGCTTCAGGCCCTCGACTCCGACAATGGCCACGATGACCAAATCCGGCTTTGTCGCTTCGATCAAGGCCACCAAACCCTCGGCTCCCACCTGCAACTCGCCCCGTCCACCCGCCTCGTGATAATTTTTCGCCGCTTCCTCGCAGGCCAGGGCCACGTGATCGACTCCGAATTCCTCCGCCTGCGCCTGCAAGTCGCTCGCGCGCGTGCCCGCGGCCAAACCCACCACCTCCATGCGCTCGGGAATCTGCCGCGCAACCGTCAGCGCGCTGGTCCCGATTGACCCCGTCGACCCCAGAATGACCACTCGTTTTCGCATACGGGGGATAGGCATAGAGCGCGGCGCGGCCTTTGGCAAGCTTCCGCCGACGAGAGAGCGCGGCTCAGCGCACGAGGACTGTGGCGCCCGGACGCACGAGAGTCGGCAGGCGCGCGACATCCCAGTTCGCCAGCCGGTAACAACCCGCGCTTTGCGAGCGACCGATGGTGCGCGGCGACGAGGTTCCGTGGATGCCAATGCCCGACTTTGACAAGCCCGCCCACATGATCCCGACCGGGCTGTTCGGACCGGGAGGGATTTGCAGGGATTCCGTGCTGCGTCTGCCGCTTTCCAGCAGGCTTTTGTCGAAGCGCCAGGTCGGCAACTCGACGCAGTTGATCATTTTCCACTGTCCGCGGTGGATGAAGCGTTCTTTGCCCGGTGTGATGGGAAAAACGGCGACCAGACCGCCCAGGGCCTTCGTCTCTTCCTCGTCTTCCACCACGACAACCGCTCCGGATTTCACCAAAACAGCCTCTTCCTGAGGATCATAGACGAAGAGACGGTTATTCACGGTGTCGAGCACGAGGGTGCGCGCGCTCAGCACCGGATCTTCCTTGTGGGAGCGACCGTGCGCCACGTTTTCGATCAAAAAGGGGTCGATGTTCGGCACTTTCAGGGTCGTGCGCGGCTTCGCACTCCAGGCTTTACTGCCGTTGAGCTCCACCAGAAAAGTCTCCGAGGTGTGATAACGCTCCGCCATGAACTCCAGATAACTCCGGTAGGGCATGTCCTTGCGCTTGGCCTGTTCGGTGCGCTTCGTCGAGAGACTGGAATCGACGAATTTGCTCGCCAGGGTGGGCACCACGGCCGTGGCGTAAAGCTGAGGCACAGCCTGTTCCGCCTCGGCAATCACGCTGGCCCAGTCACCGGGCGAGCGTCCTTTGCTCCGGTTATAGGCGTAGAGCGCATCGGTGGTGAATTTTCCGGGTTTGCCGTCAAGAAAACCGGGACCAAAGAGCTTCTGATCGAGAAAAATCTGCACGCGCAGAGCCGTTTCCGGATCTTCCGGCTTTCCGTCGTTACCGAGAAGCGGGAGAGTGAAGAGGAAGAGAACGAGGGGTAGAATTTTCATCATGATCTGCGGAAAAGAGATAACACAAGCGGCCGGGGAGTCACTACGGAAAAATTAAGCATCACCTGATCCCCTTCCACCTCAGTCAGATGCTCCGGAAAGAAAATTATTCAATTTCAAATCCCAAAAGACAGACATCGTCCTCGAAACTCGTCCAGCCCGCGAAGGCCAGAGCCGTTTCCCGCGCCTTCTCCATGAGCTCCGGCAAGCGCGCTTCGTTTTCAAAAACTTTCCGCAGGCGCTGCGGTCCGAATTCCTCGCCCTCTTCGTTTTCAGGCTCGAAAATGCCATCGGTGAAGCACACAAAGCGCTTCACGCCCGCCAGTGGAATTTCCAGAGAACCGTAATGCGCCGCTCCAAAGACTCCGAGTGCCGGCCCCTTCACCCCTTTTTCCAATTTCACGATGCGCCCGCCGCTCTCCTCGATCAAAATCGGCGCGGGATGGCCGGCCAGGCCGAGCCGGAGACAGCCGTGTTCGAGATCGACCATGCCATAAATCGCCGAGGCAAACATCGTCACACCGCACTCCTCCAGCAAGTGCGAGAGGCCCTCATTGAGACCCTGCAAAAACTGCCCGGGATCGTCAGCCACCGATCGCTGTTTCTCGATCAGGCCCCGGATCATGGAAACGACCAGCGCCGCCCGCACTCCGTGCCCCATGACATCACAGAGGACGAAGCCCAGCCCGCGTTTGCCGAGCGGGATGATCTCGAAAAAATCGCCCGCGAGCTCGGAAGCCGGCAGGTAGCATTTGGCCAGCGAGACGCGTTTGTCGCCCCATTCCAGCGAGGGCAATTCCTCGGGGATGAGAGCCTGCTGGATTTCGCGCGCCATCATCAACTCCTCCTGCATCAACTTGTTACGCCGTCCCAGATCTTCCGCCACGTCCGCCAGTTTGCGCTGCGTCCGCACGAGGTGACTCACGTCGTTGGACACGCCGAAGGTGCCCTTGATCGCTCCCTTCGAGGTCAGCCAGGGATACTTGGAAGTCACCGCCCAGGTGTCTTCCCGGTCCGCCCACGTCTCCCGCTCCAGCTTCTCTACGAGCGGCTCGCGCGTCTCCATAATGCGCTGCTCGTCCTCCTCGGCCTTGCGCCAGTGTTCTTCCGAGAAAAAATCGCGATCTCGCTTCCCTACCATTTCATCGGGGTCATCAACGCCAAACCACTTGGCCATCGCCCGATTCACCAGCACGAAGCGGGAATCCTGGTCTTTGAAATAGACGTGCACCTGCACGTTATCGATGACGAGGCGCAAGAGGCGGCGTTCGTTTTCGACCTCCTTGCTCGTCTGATGCAGCAGCTCGGCCACGCGCTTCAAATCAGCCTGGGCGTTGACCAACTCCGTCACGTCATTGGTCACCCCGAAAGTTCCCAAGACCTTTCCTTCCCGCGATTTCCACGGAAGCTTCGTCGTAAGGACCCAGGTATCGGCCTTGCCAGTCCACTTTTCCTGCTCCAGCTTCTCGATCTCCCCCACCCCCGTCCGCATGATCTCCAGCTCGTGCTGTCGGCTGTGGTCGGCGTGCTCGGACTTAAAAAAATCATGATCGGTCTTCCCAAGAAGTTCCGCCACCGAGTCCAGCCCCATCTTCTGCGCCGTCGCCGTGTTCGCCATGACGAAGCGGGATTCCTGATCCTTGAAATAGACATTCATGGGGATGTTCTCGATGAGGGTATCGAGCAACTCCCGCTCTTCCGCGAGCGCCGCTTCCGCCCGCTTGCGCTTGGAAATGTCAATCATTGAGCCCACCATGCGCACCACTCGCCCGAACTCATCCTGCACCGGCACGCCGCGCACGCGGAACCACTTCCAAACTCCGGAAGCCGTTTTCATGCGGGGCTCTACGGCGAAGAGCTTCCCTCCCCGATCAATCACCCGGGAAAGCTTGCGACGAAAAACCGCCTGATCATCCGGGTGGATCACCTCATCGACATCCGCCATGAAGTTCGGCAGATCGTCTTCCTTCCCGCCGAGAAAACGCAGGATCCGCTCGGAACACACCAACTCGCCACTCCGGGCGTCCCAGTCCCAAATCCCTTCATTGGACGCCTGCAGGGCCAGCTCAAGTCGCTCTTCTTCCGTCGGAGACATCGCCCCGCCATCTAACTACAGGAATGGGCGCGCGACAACGCGGAAATCCTAAAATCGCCGCATTTCTTCCAGCCCGGAAGTGGCTCGCTTGCGAAAGCCAGTTAGAGAACTCGCAAGTCACTCATTGTCAGCGCCTTCACCAGAATGCCCTTCCGCTTCACGCAGGCTGTAACGGGGATCCACGACCGGCACAACCGCTATTTTCAACGTCTCCAGGCCCCGCAGCACCTCGAATTCCACCTCGCGACCAGCGACCAGATAATAAAAGGCATTCACGACATCGTCATAATTTTCCAGACGGCGACCATCAATACTCAGGAGGACGTCCCCTTTTTGCAAACCAGCCTCACGCGCCGGCGAATCGGGTCGCACCCCGGCCACCACGGGATGGGCGTCGGGCGAATCGAGATGACAGCCGACCCAGCAACGCCGCATCGGGCGCCGGGCATCGAGATCTCCCAGCACGCGGGTGAGAACCTCGACGGGCAAAGCGTAGCAACTTTTTTCATCATCCGGCGTCGCCTGGTGAGTGATCGCGACCAGCTTGCCGCCTTCGTCAAACAAAGGACTGCCCGGGCTCGGGATTTTCTCGCCAAAAGTCACCCGCAGGAAAGCAAAGGGCAAACGGCGCTTGCCGAAGTGACGCACCCACGAAACGACCCGGCTCTTCCCGCCATCGGCCAGGCTCAGGGCCGCGCCGGGACGCAAATCCTGCCCCGAACCGAGTTCCGGCAGTTTCGCCCCTTGCTCAGCCGACAGGCCAAGCAGCATGAGGCGCGATTCCGGATCGTGGATGAGCACCTGCACGGCCTCGCCACCAGAGCGCACCGCACTCACATCAGCCCCGACCACACCCACACTGACGGCGAGATCTGGACGGAAGGCAAAAGCGGCCGCCTTTGTCTTTCCTTCACCGGAAACGGGACCCAGTTCCAACTCCC
>JBNNED010000296.1:0-7077 GCA_050285825.1 Verrucomicrobiales bacterium
TCTTCCGATCTGCAGGTTCGCCCCGCCACCTGCCAGCAAAATGCGCTGTGGCGGGCGTCCGCCGTGCTGCGAACGGAAAAGCGTCGTCGTCTGGCTGATCTGCGCGTTGAGGCGGCTCAACGAGTTCCGGATCAAGGTGCCGAGCGCCGCCGTGGCGTCATCCAACTGCGCGGTGTGGCCGCTGCCCATCGAAACGAGGCCGCTGGAAATCTTGGAATTTTCCGCCTCGGCGAAAGTCACGTCGTATTCCTTCGCGATGGCGCTGGTGAGCGTGCCGCCACCGAAGTTGACGCTGCGGGTGAAGAACTTCTCGCCGTCAAGATAAACGAGGTTGCTGCTTTTCGCACCGACATCGATGAGAAGGGTGGATTCCTCCGCATCGCCATAGTTGTATTTCAGGGCGTTGTAGAGAGAGGTGGGTGAGGAATCGACGAAGTCGGTATGGAGACCCGTCTCGGCCACCATTTCACTGATGTCGTTCAACTGATCGGTCTTGATCGCAACGAGGATGACCTCTTTCTCAATCCCGTCGCCCGGAAGAACCTGCCAGTCCCAGATGACTTCCTCGATCTTGAAGGGGAAGTTCTGCTGAGCCTCGAAACGCACGAGCTCGTCAATATTTTCCTCTTCGAGAGGCGGGAGTTTGACGAAACGGTTCAGCACGGACTGACCGGAAAGGGCGTAGCAAACTTTGCCCTTCACTTTCAGCTCCTGCGCCAACTCCTTGATCGCCAACTGCACCTGCGGCATGCGCGAGGCCTCCGTCATGGGGTCGGCCAAAATGCTCGTCGCCTTGTAAGACTTGAGCACAAGCTCCCCTTTCTTCGTGAGATCGAAGACCCCCATCGCCACGCGCTGGGAACCGATGTTTAAGGTAATAATCGACTGTTGATCAGCCATAATTTGGTGTGTGTGTGTTGTTTGAGTGTGTGTCCTTAGAAAAATCCGCCGCCTGTGTCGAGCGGCGAAATCGAGAATCAGCCCCCCTCCGCCTCATTAGCGGCGCTCCTCGGCGAGCTCGGCATAACGGTCGTACCAGAGCGACTTGAAGGGCGTTTCGTTCTTGTTCAGCAAGGGAAACTTGTCGGTGCGGGAGAGACCTCCGGCAGAGCTTTCCCACCATGGCTGGTCCTCATTACCCGATGTCATAAAGGTACCGACCTTAACCCCGTTCACCAAAAGAATTCCACCGACGGCCCGGATATCCCCTTTGCTGACTTTCTCACTGCCAGTCAGGCGCTCGTAGGTGTTCGGCGTCATGTAAACCGAGGAAAACAACTTTTCGTCCAGCTTCACATTGACGTGCTCGACGTTCTTACTGAGCAGCCAGAAACCGTTCCCTTCACGCTGCTTGACGGCGACATACCACTGCACGGTGAGACGGTCGATGTAACCGTCGTCCGGCTCGGGTTTGGCCTCCAGCTCGAATTCCACTTCCATCTCCAGCCAATCACGCGGTTTGAAGCTCTTGTCCTTGCCGACGCGGATTTCAGGCGAGGGCAAGGCGTCGAAATTCGGCTTGTCAACCTTTGCCCGGTAGGCTTGGGCGAAGGCACTCGGAGCGAGAACCAGGGCCCCGAAGGCCAAGGCAATACAAGTGGAGATTTGGCTTTTCATCATCTTCATGGCTTTGTTTGTCATAAGCTACGAAATGCAGTCCCCTCTCGGCTAGGAAAAAACTGCAAAAAGAGTGAATTTTTTCACGTAGTGTTCATTCCCGCGCCCCCCATCTCCCGCTTTGACAAAGCAACGCCCGCCCGCCAAACTCCCGCCCATGCAAGCCCGCGAGCGCCTCAGCACAGCCCTTCGAGACCGAAAAACCCTCACCGTCGGGGCCGTCTCCCACGCCGCCTTTCTCGAAAATCCACCCGCCGATCTCTCCGCGCACTGTGATCTCGTCGAACTGCGCCTCGACAGCCTCGGCACCGGTCCCGGCGTCACGAATTTCGCCGCCCGCAGCCCCCTCCCCCTTCTCATCACCGCCCGCGGCCCCGAAGAAGGCGGAGAAAACGCCCTCACCCCCGACGAGCGCCGGGAGGCCTACCTCAAACTCCTCCCCCACGCCTCCGCCATCGACATCGAACTCCGCGACTTCCCCCTCCTCGCCGACCTCATCGAGACCGCCCGCTCGCAGAACATCACCATCATCGGCTCCTTTCACGACTTCGAGAAAACCCCACCCGCCGAGGAACTCCTCGCCAAATCCGACCAAAACGCCGACATCTTCAAAGTCGCCACCCGCGTCCACACCAGCGCCGACATCGACACCCACGTCCGCTTGCTCGCCGCCGCCCCCGCCGCTTCCGTCATGGGCATGGGCCCGCTCGGTTCCGCCTCCCGACCCTACCTCGCCGCCCTCGGCTCCCTTCTCAACTACGGATTTCTCGGCGCTCACGCCACCGCCCCCGGCCAATGGCCCGCCAAACTCCTCAAGGAAGCCCTCGCCGCCTGCTCCGCAGGGTAATACCAATGAGCGAAACTAGCTGGTAGAATGGCTGAGTCGGTTTTCGTGGAAAATCAAGGCGTGAGGCGCGCGTGGTGCGTGCACCACAAGCAACGAACAACGCTGATTTTACCGAAAAACGGCCAGCATTTAAGGCAACGCGGAGCCTGATATCCACAGAAGTTTAAATTCTCCATTCTACCAGATCGTTTTGCGAGTTGGTATAAAAACAAGCGGGACACCAAAAAGATCCCATTTCCCGCTTGCTTTCTCAGCCGACTCGCGCTGAATGAGAGCGCTATGAAATACCTGAAACGCACTTCCCTCCTCACCCTCGCCGCCTTCGCCCTTCTCGGCTCGTCCTGTGGCGAGAAAAAAGAAGCCGCCGGCGAGCAAAACGACAGCCCGGCAGCCGAAAGCAGCAAGGCCACCCCCGCCTCCATCGCCGACCAAGCCGCTGACGAATTCGCCACCATCATGGGAGCGCTCTCCAAAGTCACCGACAAAGCCAGTGCCGAAGCCGCACGCGACACCATCAGCAAAAGCGCCGACGAACTCATCGCCCTCTCGGAAACCCTGAAAACCCTCGACAAGCCCTCCGCCGCAGACGCCGAGGCCATCGAGAAAAAAATGGACGCCCGCATGGAGGAAATCATGAAAGACTTCACCCCGCCTTCTCCGGACAGCATCAGAGCCACCCCGGAAGAGCTTCCTGAAATCATGAAAATCATCGAAGAAGCGATGAAAACCATGGACGAAAAAACGAAGGAAGCCGGCAAAGTCTTCGAAGAATACTTCGAGCAAGACGCCCCCGCCGACAGCCCCGAAGCCACCGACGCCCCCGCACCCGCACCGGCCCCCGGCGAGTAAACGAACTCCTTGAACCCATCTCCAAAACCGTTCCGGCCCACCCGGAGCGGTTTTTTTATTGACGCCTCAAAATCTAATCGCTCGAGTGAGAGACCATGCTTGAACCTATGAAAATCGTATCACTTCTCAGCCTCAGCCTCATCAGCGCCGCTCCAGCCGGCACCATCCTCGTTAACACCATCGCCGGCCCGGGCAACTTGGGTGCCAGCACTTTCGACCTCACCACCCTTGGAGGCAACGACTGGGCGATCTGGACTGGACCAGACAATACCGCCGGGAGCACCACCCCGGGAGAGCGAAAAGCGGGAGGGTCCGGCATCGGCACCCTCAGCTTCACCCCCGCCCCCGCGAACACCCAAGGCACGCACTACTACGTGTCCGGCGCCAACCCGCTTTTCTCATGGTCTGATGGAGCCAACACGGCCTCCGCCACGTCCTTGGACACCACCTTCCTGGCCAACCGCCTCAATGCGGACGACGGCGACACCTTCAGCCTTGCAGTCGATGCCGGCACACAGCTCCAGCGCCTCACTCTCTTCGTCGGTCTTGGCCGCGCCCAGGGAGATCTGACCGTCAGCCTCTCCGATGGTTCGGCGACGACCTTCACCGGGGGTTATAGTGCTGGCAGTGGTAACTTTTTCCACGCCGTTTACCAAATCGACTTCGCCGCCGACACTGACGGAGAAACTCTGACCGTCGAATGGGAAAAAACCAATCAAGCGACTGGATCAGCCACCTCGACCGCCCGCTTCCACGCCGTAGCCCTCCAGAACATCCCGGAGCCCGGCAGCGCGCTCCTCGCTTCCCTCAGCTTCCCGCTTCTCCTCCGCCGTCGTCGCTGAAGCCCCGCAACCACTTCGGCTGTCCCCCCTCGACCACAAAGGCCGAGGGAGGTGTCGAAGCAGTTCGGCTCATGCCACTCCGTCACTTGCGGCGACGGCGCAAGAAGGGAACGGCGGCGAGAGCTCCGAGAACGGCCACGGAAGGTTCAGGGATTGCCACGGCCTCGGCGAGGCTGGTGTCCGAGATGCGAAACTCATCCCAAGTGTAGCTGAAGCTTCCGTTGCTAGTAGATTGCAGCCCGAGCAGGATCAAATCGGTCATGGGATCGGCGGCATCGCCATCAACGCTCGCTTTCCAAGTGACTTCGTTTGCCCCTGCTCCCAGTGCCGCGGAATCGAGGGTGGCAGCGTCGAGGGTGGCGGAAAAATTCGTCAATTGCGCTTGGCTCAACACCCAAGCAGAGCTTTCTCCGGTGGCTCCGTTGAATTGGAAGAGCATGAGATAGGTCTCACCCCCTGTGAGTGAGGAACCGGGGAGAGGAGAAGCCGTTCCTTCGGCGCGGATGTTCGGCCCTTCAAAGCTGTTCGAGCTGTTGTAACCATTTCCCGCCCAGGCGAATGAGGCTGTGCCGTCGCTGTCAGAAGCACCTCCGACCATGAGGGCACCCACAGTTCGAGCGTTGGCGTGAGTCGTCGTCGAGAAGAGGTAACTGCCAAAAAGAGGCCCGTTTGATAAAGCGGAAGCGAAGGAAACCGAGATCGTCTTGGCCGCATTCCCTCCGGAGTTCATATTGGCACTACCGCCCGATGAGCTCATCCCGCTCAGAGACAGACCGGTGGCAAGGTGTTGAAAATCCGTATCTCCCGTCCAACTTCCGCTCAGGCCAGCGCCCAGAGCAGCTTGTCCGTTGAGATTACCCGCTTGGTATCCTGCAAAGCTCTCGGAAACGACAATGACCGCTTGGGACGCGGTCGTCATGGCGAGAAGTGAGAGAGGCACCGCGATCATCGCGGAAAGCTTCGTTGTTACATGTATGTTGTTTGTTTTCATCATTGGTTTTGGTGTGAATGTCTTGAGTAGGAGCGTGGCATTTTGCGAGTGGGAGAAATCAGAGCTTCTCATCGCAGAGCCTTGATTTCTTCGGCGTCGAGTGCTCGTTGAAAGAGGATAAAATCATCGATGCGCCCGTTAAAATGACGGATCATCTCGGGGGGCGAGCCCATGGGCATCGACGCACAATTTCCAAGGAGTCCACTGCCGAGACGGATGGGAACGGGGCGCGCCAGCGGAGAGGCAGCGACTTCTTCTCCATTCAAGTAGTGGCGCATGACGCGCTTTTCCCCGTCGATCACAGTGGCGAGGTGCATCCAGCGCCCGAAATCGTCATCATTGACGATGCGCGGGCTCATCAGTCGCTCCCACGAGCGAAAAAGGGTGGCGGCATCGGCCCGCAAGCCCAGAAGCAGACGACCCTCCTGGTCGATTTTCCAGTGAATCTCCCCAATCTGATCGGGACTCATCGAAAAAAGAGCATTGTGCTCGCGTGGGAGGCTATCGACGCGCACCCAGGCCATCATGGTGAGAGAACGGCTTTCGCCATCCAAGCGGAAGGAGACGCGGTCGCTCGTTTTGGCAAATCCGAGTGCGGAGTTCCCGGGCCAGCGCCCGTTGAGAATCTCGCAGCCGATGACGGAGGCGTGCGTGCTGGCTTGCGCCGAGAGAGCGCGGTTTTTCACCAGCATATCGCGGGTATCGACCGTTTCAAAATCATAATAAACCAGAAGTCCACGCGCGCTCCTGATAAGTTCTGTTTTTCCTTCCCAGTCCTCTGCTTGTGCCAGCTGAGCACGCGCCGAGGCCGTCTCAATGGCTTTTGAACTAATGAATTGGCTACGGTCAGCCACCAATTCCTCCTGACTCCCTCGCTGCATGACAAGCGCTTGACCTTGTCGCAGCGATCGCGGTCTCACCTCAGCCACCTCATTTTGCACCTCGACCTCTCCTTTGAAGACATGCACTTCGAAGTCGCCTTTCCCACTCGCTTTCAGGCCAAATTCCGTGCCGCGATCCACGACGCGCCATTGCTCGTTGAGAACGGTAAACCCCGCTGCCGAGGGAGGGACAAAGGCGATCAGCTCGCCGTAGTGAAGCCGGGCTAAATCCGCTGATAAGAGCGAGAGCGACGCCGGCCCTTGCAAGGTCACCCGTGCGCCATTGTAAAAATCAAGCCGGACCGTTCCTTCCCGGATTTCCACCAAGCCACTTGTCAATTCCGTCCCGACATCGTAGGAGTTTTTTTCCCAAACCGCTCCACTCATGTGGGCCAACAACGCGACTCCATGTTGATGGTCAGCCAAGCCCTCGTGAAGCTCGTCCTCTTTTTTAAATTGAGGGAAGAGCAAGATCCAGCCCAGGAGCAGGCATGCGGCGAGACCCAGAGCGATCTGGATCGAGCGCCCCCGCAACGGCGGTCGCGCGGGCGGGTCAAGATCCGCCATGAAGAGCTCGCCTTGCTGCCGTAGCACCCATTCGCGGGTCAAACCATGCCAATAAGCGTCATTGAGAAAAAGACGTCGGGCCCGCGCTGAGCTGAGCAAAGTCGCTTCCAGCTCCCTCTTGTCCTCTGCCGTGAGGCATTGGTCGAAGTAGGCCTGGCTCAGGCGCTCCATTCGTTCTCGATCAAACATCGTTCAGCTGTGGCGGGTAGAAAGTTTACGGCGGACGCAGTCGCGCAGGAAGGCGCGCGCGCGGGAGAGAGTGACATGGACCGACTCGACCGAGCAGCCCATCAGGCGAGCGATGGCGGGCGGCAAATGTTCGTCATGATAGCGGTAATAAATCGATTTCCGCGCCTGCGGTGCCAGTTGCCTGATGCAGGCGGAAAGGTGGTCGAGTCGCTCTTCATGGTAAGCGGGAAAGCTCTCTCGCTCAGCTCCGAGGGCCTCCAGCACATCTTCAGAAAAACTGTCCGGTTGGCGCCC
>JBNNED010000297.1:0-4483 GCA_050285825.1 Verrucomicrobiales bacterium
CCTCACCAAAGCTCCGCAGCCTTCCGACGTCCTTTCCATCTTCGCCGGTCTGCGACCCCTCGTGGGCAAAGGCGACAAAACCTCGGAAATCTCCCGTGACCACAGTCTCATCGTTTCCCCCTCCGGCCTCCTCACCATCACGGGAGGGAAATGGACGACCTACCGGAAAATGGCTCAGGACAGCATCGACCGCGCCCAACAGCTCGCTTCCCTTCCCCCCAAAGCCTGCCAAACGAAGAAGCTCCCCATCCTCCCGCCCGAAGAACCGCCCCTCCCGGACGCCTCTCCCGAAAGCCAGCCCCTCCACCCAGAGCTCCCCCTCACGCCCGCCCAGATCCGCCACTTCGTCCGTCACGAAATGGCCCGCCGCCTCGATGACGTCCTTTCCCGTCGCAGCCGCTGCCTCCTCCTCAACGCCCGCGCCACCCTCGACATCGCCCCCCGAGTCGCCCGCCTCATGGCCGAAGAACTGTCCTTGCCCGCGTCTTGGGCCGATTCCGAGCTCGCCCGCTTCCGTGAGCTTGCCCAGAGTTATACCAATAAGCGAAACTAGCTGGCAGAATGGCTGAGTCGGTTTTCGAGGGAAATCAAGGCGTGAGGCGCGCGTGGTGTACCCGTGGGCATTTCACCAGCACCACAAGCAACGAAGAACGCCGATTTTACCGAAAAACGGCCAGCTTCTTCAGGCAACGCGCAGCCTGATATCCACAGAAGTTTACATTCTCCATTCTACCAGATCGTTTTGCGAGTTGGTATTATCAAGCAGCGAGTCCTGACCTTAAAAAAAGCCACCTCCCCGCAGGAAAGTGGCTTTGCCATCACACTACGATCGCACACTCGAGCTGAGGCCTCAGCGCTTGCGCCGACCCCAGAGCAGGAAGGTCACTCCACTCAAGAGCAACGCGGTTCCTGGTTCCGGCACGGCATTGACCTGGATGCGGAAGGGAGAGGAGTCCAGGTAGTTTCCTTCTTCGTCCGTAATGATGAAATTGGCGTAATACGCCCCTTGGGCCGCTCCATTGGCGAAGGAGAAATCAATTTGCTGGGTCTCGGACAAGTCGAGATGCTCTTCGCTTCCCGCTGACATGCCATGCGTGTGATCTCCGTGCCAAAAGGCGACTTGCAGCCCTGTGACGGCGACGTCATTTTCATCCGTCACGCTCTGGAGGACGAGATGGAAGTCATTGGCCAAGGCCAAACCCGTGGTGGTGAAGCGGCCATACGAGCTGTTGAAGGGCGAAATGTCCATCGAGGCCAGGGTCAGGCTCGCTACCGGACCTCCCGGCGTGGCCTCGAAGGGCATGGGCACGTGACCGCTTGGGTTCGTGCCATTATTCCAAGAATAACCGTGGTAGTGATCGTTATGAAGATCGAAGACGAGGACTTGGTTGGTCGTCGCGCTGAACTCATCGGTGTCCACCCCAAAGGCCAAGAGCAGAGCACCTGAAGCGCTGGCAGCGAAAGAGAGGACGAGCCCGGAAACGGCTTGTTTCATGACTTGTGTTGTTATCATTTATTTATCGGTTTGGTTTCAAGGGGAGGATTGGGAGCCGACCCGCGCCGGAAGAACGGCGGCGGACCAGCAGAGTGAGAAGGCCCAGAGAGCCTGAAATTAAAATGCCCGGTTCCGGGATGGCCGTCGTGCCAACGCCAAAACGCAGCGTGAAGGGCGTGCTGACGCTCTCCGCTCCGGAACTCAGCGAGGTGCGGGCTTGGAAGGTCAAATCGTAAACCCCGACCCCCGTGAAGCCCCAGTTCATGTGGGTATGACCGCCCGGAGACATGAGAAAAACATCGTCCGTGCCGTCGCTCGCGATCCCGTTCGCCGTCTGCATCCAGACGTTTGGCGTGCTGCCGGGGGTCGTCCACATCGAGAAATCGGCCTGCGCGGACTCCCCGTAGTAATCCATTGCCAGGAGCCTGATCTCAATCCAGCGACCACTCCCCACCGAGGCGTGCTCCGGCTCCCACAAGCCCAGGTCCGCCGCCAAGGTCTCCTCGGCACTGAAGCCCGGGAAAACGACATACCCGCTGTAAGTGCTTGGAAAAATCCACACTTCGCCTCCCGCCGCGGTGCCCAGGAAATCCCAAGTCGCGGCACCCGGGCGCGTCAACGAACGCTCTTCGGGAATGAACAAAACGCTCGAGCTGTCCGCGGGTTCCACCACCGGATCCGTCCAGGTCGAGGGATCCAAGCTACTGCCATTGCCGTCGTGTTTGAGATCCATCGACCACTCCCCGGAGTCATCCACATTCACTCGCAAATCAAGGTGCCCCGGACCGAAAACCGTCGCTCCCGGCGCGCTCGCAGCCGAGATCAGAGTGAGCAAAGCGAGCACATCATTCTTTTTCATTTCATTCATCAATTCTGCGGAAGCGCGGCCGGATCCGCGAAGTTATAACCGGACCGAATCCACCCCGAGACCACGCTCGCCTTGAGCGTTTCGGCATGACCGTCGGCGAATAAATAATTCGAACTTCCCTGCGTCCGTCCCGCACTGCGTCCCCCCACCCGAAAAGCGTCCACTTCAATGTCATTCAGCACCGCCGACCAACTCGTCCACGCCGCCGAATGCGTGTGATCGTTTGTGAATCCCGCCCCTTTATCGAAGTTGATGATGAAGGCCAGCGGCGTCCTCCCTTGATCCGGGACTTGGTGCATGCGCGTGAACTGGTTTTCCAAAGGCTGACCGAAGGGATCGGTCGCCTCCACCGTGAGAAAGCTATTGAGAACGTAACTCGTCCCCCTCGCCCGCAGGCGTTCCTCCGCTTTCGGGTCCACCGGACAGAGTCGCACCTCATCGACCTCATCGAGATACGTCGCCAAGGAATTGATCCACCCGCGCTCGCAACTCGCTGCGTCGAGCTGATGCGTGGCCTGCGGATAACGCCCCTGATGATCCAAGGCGTAGGAGAGTGCCGCGGTGCCGATTTGTCGCAAATTTCCCAAACATTTCGCCTGCTTGGCCTGTAAGCTGGCCGAGCGGAAAACTCCGCCGCTCACCGCGAGCAAGGCGGCCACGATCGCGATGACGACGAGAATTTCGACCAAAGAAAACCCTCCGCGCACGCCCCCGCACGCCTCTGACTGAGTTCGTTTCATCCTCGATTCTCAAAAATTCCTGGCCCGACTCAGTTCCGGCAGGCCGCGCTCCAAAGCGACGAGCCAGCGCAAGTCCCGCTCGGGAGAAAGCCAGCTGCGCGAGCGCGCCAAGCGCTTGTATTCGCGAAAACAAGCCCGGCGGTAATCCTCCCCGAGTTCCGCCCGCAGTTCTTTTTCGTAAGCGACATACCACGCGAGAAAGCGGCGCACCCGGCTCAAGCGCTCTTCCCCGCCCCCTCTCTGCACGCACTCGCGCCGGAACTCACCCGGCACCGGGCGCGCCGCACCCTGCCAGAGGTAGAAGCGACCCCGACGCCGAAAGTAAACCACGCCCGCCTCTTCCCCAAACCAGCCAGCACAGGCCCCGTGCATCTCGATCTCACCTCCGTCCCACGCCAGCCGATAGCGACTGGTTCCTTGCAAGCCAAGCGAGCGGCTCTTCCGGAATCCCGCCATCAGCAAGCGGTTCCCGCTCTCATGCCGCACGTCCAAGCCCAGATAATACATGATCTGCTCCATCCCCGACTCGAAGTCAGAGAGCAAAATAGCCGACTTCCGCCCGCTCACGGGCTTCTGGATCCGATGAATCGCGCTCACAAACGCAAGTTTATTGCAAATAACAGCTAACGCAAGTTTTTTGCGTTAAATTCTCTCGTCTCTCACAGATTTCGAGCGTGTCAAGGAGCCTCTTTCTCTCTATTCTTCTCTCGTGCATACCCCATTACCCCTCATCGAAAACGATCCCTGGCTGGAACCTGTCGCGAACATCATTGCCCGCCGTCACCAGCGCTATCTCGATACCCGGGCCGAGATTTCCGCGCACTCGCGCTGCCTGCGTGATCTCGCCAGCCTCCACCATTACGCCGGGCTTCAGTTTGATGCCGAAAAAAAACAGTGGATCTTTCGTGAGTGGGCGCCGAAGGCCCGCGCCGTTTCGCTGGTGGGGGAATTCAATGATTGGGACTCCCGCGCGCACCTCCTGAGTCCGGTAGACAACGGATTTTGGGAAATCACCCTGCCCGCCGAGGCTCTGCAGCACGGGCAATTGTATAAAATCCACGTCCACGGAGCCGACGACAGCCGTCTCGATCGCATCCCGGCCTGCGCCACGCGCGTGGTGCAAAACGAGGAGAGCAAGGACTTCGCCGCGCAAGTCTGGCAACCGGAGAAAGCCTACCAGTGGCAGCATGATTTCACCCCGCCCGCGGGGACCGCACCGCGTATTTACGAAGCCCACATCGGCATGGCGGGCGAGGAAGCGCGCGTCCACAGCTACCGGGAATTTGCCGATGAAGTCATCCCGCGCATCAAGGATCTCGGCTACAACACGATCCAGTTCATGGCCATTGCCGAGCACCCCTACTACGGCTCCTTCGGCTA
>JBNNED010000298.1:0-2895 GCA_050285825.1 Verrucomicrobiales bacterium
TTCGACGAGCTCGGCATCGACGTCATGCTCGCAGGGGTGCAAAAAGCCTTCGCTCTCCCTCCCGGCCTCGCCCTCTTCGTCACCTCGGAAGCCGCCCAGGAGCGCGCCGCCACCACCACCGACCGCGGTTACTACTTCGACTTCCTCGAATTCGCGAAAAACGATACCAAAAACAACACCCCCTCCACCCCCGCGATCCCCCACCTCTACGCCCTCAAGGAGCGCTGCGACGCCCTCCACCGCGAAGGTCTCGAAAACCGCTGGGCACGCCATGAGAAAACGAACGCCCTCGTCCACGCCTGGGGCGAAAAGCACGGCATCCCCATCCTGCCGCCCGCCGGCTTCCGCTCGAAGACTCTCACTTGCTTCTCTACTCCGGAAAACCTCGACCTCTCCGCCTTCATCAAGGCCCTCAAAACCAACCACAACTTCGCCATCAACGGCGGATACGGCAAAATCAAGGGCCTCACCTTCCGCATCTCCAACATGGGCAACGAAACAGAGGAAACGATGCAGGAACTCATCAGCGCCCTCGACACCGAGCTCCCAAACTTCCTGAAATAAAAAGGGAACTCGGGGAGCGCCGCCGGATCGCTGGCGGACTCATGTCAACGCCAGAGCGAACAGTTTGCCATTTCTCGACAAGCACGCCTTGCCTTAACGCTGGCGTCGGCAAAATAAGCCGTAAGCAGAAATGCAGAGCAGCAAAACACCCTGCGGCTCAGGCACCGGAGCCGCCAGGGTGAGATCATCCAAGTCGAATTGTAAATCACTGGGAGAGCTGTAGTTGGTGATTCGGATTTCGTCCAAATCGTCCCAGCCGGTGAAGGTCACTTCGACGCTGGTGCTCAAAATATCGCGATCTTCCTCGCCATAAGCCGTGACTTTGGCCCCATCGAGATAGGCTTCGATCCTGATGTCCGCATTTCCTAATATGTCTCCGAGCACCAGGCTCGATAGTTTGAAGTGACTATCATCCTGCATTTTGATGCTAACGGATTGCACTGTGTTGATCTCATTGTCCAAGCCAATGGCCAGAGCGTGATCAGAGCCACCGGCAATGAGCCCCAGATTGGTAATCTCAAAGTTCACATCTTGGGCTGTCCCCGACACCGCACTGAACACAAGATCGTAGACCTCGTAGGTATTGCTGCTCGATGAAGTCCTCCCCAGACTTTGATCATCGAAGGTGTAGGTCGTGGCTGCGGCCGCACTCCCTAGACACAAGGAAAACGAAAGATAAGAACGAAGGAATAAAAGGTGGCGCTTACTCATTGGCAAGAGCCGTAACTCATTGCTTGTCACTATGTCGAGAAGAAACCATCCACTCAGAGTCGTCGTATATAATGAGCTGATGGCGCCCCTACCTTCCTTCTTATCCGTTGCATCTTGCCCAACGCTTCCCAGCGTGATAGGACTTGAGAAAGGAAAAAATTTTCCACCCCGCCACTCATGTCTGCCGACCAATTCATCCTCGCTCTCGATCAGGGCACGACGAGTTCCCGTGCCATTCTCTTCGACCGGCAGGGGCGTCTCCACGCCCTGAGCCAGAAAGAATTCCGTCAGCACTACCCGCAGCCCGGCTGGGTCGAGCACGACCCCATGGAAATCTGGTCGAGCCAAGCCGCCACCCTCGGCGAGGTCATCAGCAAGGCCGACCTCACCCGCAGCCAAATCGCCGCCATCGGCATCACGAACCAACGCGAGACGACCCTGCTCTGGGATCGCAAAACGGGCAAACCCCTCCACCACGCCATCGTCTGGCAAGACCGCCGCACCGCCGACCACTGCCGCGAGCTCAAAGCCGACGGCGTCGAGAAAGAGGTCACCGAACGCACCGGCAAGCGACTCGACCCTTATTTTTCCGCGACCAAGCTCCATTGGCTTCTTGAGAACATCCCCGGAGCCCGCCGCCGCGCCGAAAACGGCGAACTCTGTTTCGGCACCGTCGATTCCTGGCTCGTCTGGAAGCTCACCGAAGGCCGCCTCCACCTCACCGACGCCACCAACGCCTCGCGCACCCTTCTTTTCAACATCCACCAGGGCGATTGGGACGACGCCCTGCTCGACCTCTTCGACATCCCCCGTCCGCTCCTGCCCGAGGTCCGTTCCTCCTCGGAAGTCTATGGCGAAAGCGCCGCCGACATTCCCATCGCCGGCATTGCCGGAGACCAACACGCCGCCCTCTTCGGGCAAGCCTGCTTCCAGCCCGGCATGGCCAAAAACACCTACGGCACCGGTTGTTTCCTCCTCATGCACACCGGCGACAAACCCGTCGCCTCCTCCCACCAGCTCCTCACCACCGTCGCCTGGAAAATCGGGGAGCGCACCGAATACGCCCTCGAAGGCTCGGTCTTCATGGGCGGGGCGACCGTCCAGTGGCTCCGCGACGAAATGGGTCTCATCTCCTCTGCCGCCGATTGCGAACGACTCGCCAGCCAGGTCGAGGACAATGGCGGGCTCTACCTCGTCCCCGCCTTCACCGGCCTCGGCGCGCCGCACTGGGATCCCTACGCCCGCGGGCTCGCCATCGGCATGACGCGGGGCACGAACGCGAAGCATTTTTGCCGCGCCGCCCTCGAAGCCATCGCCTACCAAAGCGCCGACCTCGCCCAGGCCATGCAGGCCGACAGCGGCATTCCCATCACCGAACTCCGCGTCGATGGCGGAGCGGCCCGCAACGAATTCCTCATGCAGTTCCAAAGCGAACTCCTCCAGCTCCCCGTCACCCGCCCGCGCGAGAGCGAGACGACGGCTCTCGGCGCCGCTTACCTCGCCGGACTCGCCACCGGCTTCTGGGAAAGCCGCGAAGAAATCGCCGAGCTCTGGCAAAGTGAACAAAGCTACGCCCCCGCGCGCGAGGCCGCCGAGACCGCCCAGCTCCACCGCGAGTGG
>JBNNED010000299.1:0-4435 GCA_050285825.1 Verrucomicrobiales bacterium
AAGAAAAACCAAGTCGCTATGGTGTCCTCCTAAATGAGGCAATGGAGCGCTCACTCAATCAACTTTATGGTGTCTTCCTTTAATGAGGCAACAGGGCGAGTGATGAAAGCTCAGGCGGGACGCCTCAGTTCCTTGACGGGGGTTTGGAAAAATTAGCGCGTTTTTTTCGTAATTTCGCGAGCTGGCGGGGCGTAGAGCTGCCAGATGATTCGTCTCCTGACCGTTTTTACCATTTGCCTACCACTTGTTGCTCAAGCTGTTGAGAAGGAGTATGAGGACGAGATTCTGCCTTTGCTCGAGTATTACTGCTACGATTGCCACGGCGACGGCATGTCGAAGGGGGGCTTCACCCTGGATGAGTTCGAGAGCCTGGACGCCAACCTCAACAACATCGAGCACTGGGAAAAAGTGTGGCGCAATGTGCAGAGCCAGATCATGCCGCCCTCCGAGGAAGAGCAGTTCACCGTCGAGGAGAAGCAGCAGTTCATGGCCTGGATCGAGAAGCGCGTTTTCAAGCTGGACCCAAAGAATCCCGATCCCGGCGCGGTGACGATCCGGCGCCTCAACCGCACGGAATATGGCTATGCCGTGAGCGACCTTCTCGGCGTCCGCATCAATACGAGCGAGTTTTTCCCGGCCGATGACACCGGGCATGGCTTCGACACCATCGGTTCGGTGCTCAGCATTTCGCCTTTGTTGATGGAGAAATACGTCGAGGCGGCGGAAGATATCATGACGAAGGCCCTGCCCGTCGATGGCGGGGAGAAAATTCCCGAAGTCGTCTTCGAAGGTGGCAAATTCGAAGGCAAGGACGGGGCTGATCCCTCCTGGGTGTCTTTTGAGAAGGGCGGGGAATTGACCCTGAAAACGGATTGGAAGCAGAAGGGGGAGTTTGAGATTCTCCTGGAATACGAAATCTCCGGTTCCGAGGAGGCCACCGAGCAGTCGGCCGGCATGGAGCTCCGTGTCAATGACGTCTGGATCGGCAAGGCGAGTCTCGCCTGGGATCAGTCGAAAATGCTCCGAATCAGCGGCTTGCGGCATCTCGATAACAAAGAGAAGAAATTCAAAGTCAAAGTCTGGTCGGATCGCCGAGCCGAAGAAGGCGAGGGCAAGCTGGGCGTCGAAATCAAACGTCTCGTCATCCGTGGGCCTTTGAAAGGCGAGCAAAAGGTCGCGGCGGAGAGCTACCGTCGCATTTTCAAAAAAGGCCCGCCGCCGGCCGACCCGAAAGAGCGCCAAGCCTACGCCGAGGAAATTATCCGCGATTTCGCCCTGCGCGCTTACCGCCGTCCCGTCAACGACGAGGCCATCAAGCGCTTGGTCGGCATCGCCAAGGCCCTGGATGACGACGGACAGAGTTTTGAAGACGGCATCCGCATGGCTTTCACCGCCATTCTGGCCTCGCCGCGCTTCCTCTTCCGCGCCGAAGTCCAGCCGGAACCAAACAACCCGGCGAAGGTCGTCCCGATCGATGAATACGCGCTCGCCTCGCGCCTCTCCTTTTTCCTCTGGAGTTCGGTGCCGGACGAAGAACTCCTCAAGCTGGCCTCCGAGAACAAGCTGCGCGAAAACCTGAAGGCCCAGGTCGAGCGACTCATCAAAGACTCCAAATCCCAGCGCTTCGTCGAGAATTTCGTCGGCCAATGGCTGCAGGCCCGGGACGTCCACACCGTCGGGATCAGCGCCCGGCGCGTCTTGCCGAAGGAGCTCCGCGACAAAGCGAACGAAATCTATAACTACCAGACGAAGCGCTCGATGAAGCAGGAAACCGAGTACTTCTTCCGCCACATCCTGAGGGAGAATCGTCCGGTCGAAGAGATGATTTCCGCCGATTACAGCTTCCTCAACGAGCGGCTGGCGAAATATTACGGCGTGGAAGGCGTCAAAGGCGGGCAGTTCCGCAAGGTCGTCTTCGACAAAAACCCGGAGCGCGGCGGCTTGCTCACGCAGGGCACGATCCTCACCGTGACTTCGAACCCGACGCGGACCTCGCCCGTGAAGCGCGGCTTGTTCGTCCTCGAAAACATCCTCGGCACCCCGGCCCCACCCGCGCCTCCGGGCGTGCCCGAGCTGGAAGAAGCCGGGAAAGAAAAAGGGAAAAAGCTCACCATGCGCCAGATGATGGAGATCCACCGGGCGAAATCCGAGTGCCGGGGCTGTCACGCCCGCATGGACCCCATCGGGCTCGGCCTCGAGAACTTCGACGCCCTCGGCCTCTACCGCGAGGAAGAGCACGGCGAGAAAATCAACTCCGCGGGTCAACTCGTGACCGGTGAGAAGTTCAACAGCGTCAAAGAGCTGAAGCAAATCCTCGCCGACAAGCGCAAGGACGATTTCTACCGTTGCCTCGCCGAGAAGTTGATCACCTACGCCACCGGCCGCGGGGTCGATTATTACGATGCCGTGACCATGGACCTCATTGTCAAGCAACTGAAGACCAAGGGCTCCGGCTTGCAAGACCTCGTCCTCGCCGTCATCGAGAGCGCTCCCTTCCAGAAGCGCCGGGGCGAGGAGTGAGATCAGAAAAGGGAAGTATAGGTGAAGCGAAGATCTTGGTTGTCAGATTACAAAAAGCTTGGGTATGCCGTCGCGCTTCTACTTTGGCCGGTAACCGCTATCGTAACCGACTTGCTTGTCAGGCTCTTCCGCCCCCAGTTGGGGCCTGGGGATCATGGCTTGTACATCTCCAATATCACGCTTCCACTCACTTTGATCGTCTCTCTGCTGATTTGGTGCCGAGTTGTTTATCTCTCGCGCAATGACGAAAACCTCTGGCAGAAAGGTTTCTTAGTCATCTTGTCGCTGATTCCCTTTTTGTTTTGGTTTGCGCTCGTGACATTAGTCCTCTTTCCCTTAGGTAGAATCAGCACGAGCTTTTAAGAAAGACGCCCTTAGCTTGATGACGTAGGGCGCATTTACTCAATCCACCGTGCTGTCCCACCAGGTTTTGTTGGGCTGGAAGTCGGGGTCTAGGAAGCGGGCGTGCTGGGCTTCGAGCTTCGGCAGTTGCTGGCTCTTGATCCGCTCGTCCTGCTTGGCGCGTTTTTCGGCGTCGAAACGTTCGTCGGGCTGGGGCAGGCGCGCACCGGTCTCGCTGAGCCACTGATCGAGCTTCGCGCGCAGTTGGGCGGCGGTGGCTTTCTCCTGGGCGGCGAGGTCGTTCTGTTCCGAGGGGTCGCTGGCGAGCTGATAGAGTTCGTCGCGTCCGTCCTCGTAGTAGTGGATGAGCTTCCAATCGCCCTCGCGGATGATCGCGGAGGGTTCGCCGCCCTGGTTGCCGTAGTGTGGGTAATGCCAGAAGAGGGCGCGCTCGGCGATTTTCCCACCTTTCAGCAGCGGGACGAGGCTCAAGCCATCGCGGTGCTGCTCCGGGAGCAAGGGCAGACCGGCGAGCTCGAGAAGAGTCGGGAAGAAGTCAGTTCCCGTCACCGGCGTGGCATTGCTGCTGCCCGGGCTGCTCGTGCCGGGAGCCTTGATGTAGTAGGGCTGCTTGATGCCGCCTTCCCACTGCCGGCCTTTGCCTCCGCGCAGGGGCAGGCAGGAGGTGGCGAAGGCGTCGCCGGAAGAAACGCCGCCGTTGTCGGAGGTGAAAACGATGATGGTGTTGTCCGCGATGCCCAGCTCGTCTAATTTCGCGAGAACCTGCCCCACGGCATCATCCATCGCTTCCATCATGCCGGCGTAGATCGGACAATCCTGAACCTGGCGGACGGGTAGCGTGCGGTCGATCAGAAATCGCGGCCCAGCGTGGGGATTTTGAGCGGCTTTTTGCTGGTATTTCGTCCACAACTCGCGGCTCGTCTGGATCGGGCCGTGCACGGAGTAAAAAGAAAGGTAAGCGAAGAAAGGAGCCTCGCTCTTCTGACTTTCCGCGATGAAGTCCGTGGTCTCGCGGGCCAGTCGCAGCGGGAGGGATTCTCCCGTCGGGCCGTCTTCCAGCTCCGGGTTGTTGTAGGGCGAGAAATACCCGCCGCGCGGGCTGCCGGAGTGGTAACCGCCTTTGTTAATCTGAAATCCGTGCTTTGTCGGGAGCGACTCCTCGCCCTTCCCGAGGTGCCATTTTCCGGCAAAAAACGTCTGGTAGCCGTGCGCGGCGAAGGCCTCGGCCAGGGTCGTGTCGTCGGGATCGAGCTGGTGGACGTATTCGGCGGGGAGGACTTTATTATTGCGCTTCCACTTCAGGCCGGAGGCGGCGCCAATCCAGTCCGTGATCCCGTGTCGGGCGGGGTAGGTGCCCGTCATGATGCTGGCGCGCGAGGGCGAGCAGACCTGGCAGGTCGAATAACCGTTGGTGAAGCGCATCGCGCTGCGGGCGAGGGCGTCGATGTGCGGGGTCTCGTAATAGGTCGAACCCTCGACGGAGAGATCCTTGATCCCGAGATCATCCGCGAGGATGAAGATGACGTTCGGTTTCTTCCCGAAGGCGGGAAGG
>JBNNED010000300.1:0-5021 GCA_050285825.1 Verrucomicrobiales bacterium
CTCGCCGTAAAAAGCGTGTAAGTTCAAGCGATGTTGCCCCGGAAGGAGCCTGTAAGCCTGCTCCAAATCCGCGCGCAACTCCTCCGGTGTGCGCGCCCGACCGGGGTAATTTCCCGTCACCGCGATGCCACCGGAGAGCTCGCCAGCCGTCGTCTCGAAGCCTCCCACATCATCCCCCTGCCAGCAGTGCAGCGAGATCGGGATCTTCGCCAGGGCCTCCATCGCTTTTTCGGTATCAACTCCCAACGAGGCATATCGTTCTCTGGCAAAATCATACGGCGGCACACTCATCATCAGCAAACTCCCGCTCGGGGAGATTGCCCCACCCTGCCGAAAATCCATCCCGCCGGTCAATCACCCGTCTGGGTGAGCCCGCCTCACCACTGCGGGCCGACCTGCCAGTTTTCCATCATGCTATCCGGCACTTCTTCGAGGAAGCGCGAAGGCCGCAGGACGAACTCCCCGGTGTAGCTTTTCGGATTCACTTGAGGATAAAGGAGATAGAGCTCGTCCTTCGCCCGGGTGACGGCGACGTAAAACAGGCGCCGTTCTTCTTCCATGGCATCCTCGTCTTCCGATTCGATGACCCGCCCGTTGGGAAACATGCCGTCGCTGAGCCAGATGACGAAAACGACCTTCCACTCCAGCCCTTTCGCCTGGTGGATTGAGGAGAGCGTCACCGACTCCCCCTCCGCTTCGCTCTCCTTGGCCTTCGGGTCGCCATCGACCGAGCCCATGAGGGAGAGTTCGCCGAGAAGTTCGTTCACGTCCTCGTAAGTCTCGGCATACTGGCGGAGCTGCTGCACGTCCATCAGGCGCTGCTCGTAATTCTCGTAACTTTCCTTGAGATACTCGTCATAAACGCCTTCGAGAACCGAAAAAATCATGTCGGCCGGACGCGCGAAGGTCCCGTCGTCCACCAACTCGTCCAAGGTGTAACAAAGCTGCTCCCAAAAAGCCCTGGCCTTCTTCGGGACGGGAAAATCAAGCATGACTTCGGAGTAACTCGCGGGCGGTTGGCTCGCTTTCCCCGCTTCAGTCGCCCGCCAGGCGCGCCAGATTTTATCACCCGAAGCAGGTCCGACGCCCGGCATCATTTCGACCATCCGCTTGAAGCTCACTTCATCGCGCGGGTTGGTCACGAAGCGCAGATATGCGGCGATGTCCTTCATGTGCGCCTGCTCGAAGAAGCGCAGCCCGCTGGTGATCGAGAAGGGAATGGACTCGGCGGTCAGCTCGAGCTGGACGTCGAGACTCTGGTGATGCGCGCGGTAGAGCACGGCCATTTCCGAAAGCTCGATTCCCTCGTCATGCAGCTCGACAATGCGCTGGGCCACGAACTGCGCCTGCGTGCGCGGGTCGTTCACGGCGACAAGCGCAGGAGTCGCCGCTCCGCCCGGACGCGCGGCCTTGAGACTTTTTTCAAACTGCTTGCGGTTCGCGCGGATGGCTGCGTTCGAGAGTTCGAGAACCTCCGGCACGCTGCGATAATTGGTCTCAATTTTGAAGACTTTAGCCTCGGGGTAACGCTGCGGAAAGCTGAGGATGTGATCCATGTTCGCGCCGCGCCAGGAGTAAATCGACTGCGCGTCATCGCCCACGACCATAACCGAGTGCTCGGGCGCGGAGAGGAGGTCGATGAGCTCACTCTGGATGTGGTTGGTATCCTGATACTCGTCGACAAGAAGGTAGCGGAAGCGCTGCTGGTAAAGCTCCGCGAGCTCCGGATTTCGGCGAAAAAGCTCGAGCGGGAGGACGAGGAGATCGTCGAAGTCCACCGAGTTGATCTCGCGCTTCTTCGACTCGTAATCAGTGGAAATTTGCGCAATTTCCTCCGCCCATTCCTCGAAATAGGGATAACGCGACTCGATGATCTCGTCGAGTTCCACCCCGGTGTTGCGCTCCAGCGAAAAAATACTCGCGAGGACGTCCGGCTTGGGAAAGCGCCGGTTCTTCGTCTCGATGCCCGCCGCCTTGATGATCCCGGCGAGCAGCGATTTCTGGTCATCGCGGTCCATGATGGAGAAGGAAGGCGTCAGGCCCAGTTCCTCCGCGTGTCGGCGTAAAATGCGGTTGCCGATCGAGTGGAAGGTTCCGCTCCACAAGGCGCTCAGGTCTTGTTTGACCAGGGCTCCGACCCGCTCGCTCATCTCACGCGCGGCCTTGTTCGTGAAGGTCAGAAGGAGGATGTTTTGCGGCGGCACCCCCTGATCGAGGAGGTAAGCCACGCGGTAAGTCAGCGCCCGAGTCTTGCCCGAGCCCGCCCCCGCGATGACGAGGCAGGGCCCCGGTGGCGCGCTCACGGCGGCATACTGCTGCTCGTTCAGCTCCGCCTGGTAATCGATCCCCGAAGGAGCCGCCCCACCCTGTTTTTTAATCTGATACTCCCGCGCCATTTCTTCCGGAATCAACCTTCCCGCGTTTCAGCGTCCGCCTGCTCGATGCTCATCCCGCTATCAACGCGCCGCGTGAAGCGCAAGAACTCCGTCAACTCCCCGCGAATCATCGGAATCAGGATGAAGACCCCGATCAAGTTGGGAATACTCATGGCAAAAAGGCTCGCGTCGGAGAAATCCACCGCGCTCCCCATCGAAGCCGAAGCCCCGAGAACGACGACCAGACAGAAGAGAAGTTTGTAAAGCAGTTCAACCGCCCGTGATTTTCCAAAGAGATACTGCCATGCTTGCAGGCCGTAAAAACTCCAAGTGATCAGAGTGGAGAAGGCGAAGAGGAAGACGCAGACGAAGAGGACATACTGGAAACTCGAATGGACACTCTCGAACGCCGCAGAAGTGAATCGAATGCCAAATCCGGTGCTGTTGTTGTCACCCACCCCAAAAGGAAAGACCTGCTCGCCAATCGAAAAGGCCGTGCTGTCCGCGTTGAACTGCATCGAACTCACGAGGATGAGCGAGGTCATCGTGCAAACCACCATGGTGTCAAGAAAGGGTTCCAGAAGGGCCACCAGGCCTTCGCTCGCCGGCTTGCGCGTCTTCACCGTCGCATGAGCGATCGGCGCCGATCCGATGCCTGCTTCGTTTGAGAAGGTTGCTCGCCGCATCCCCCAGATAAAGGCGGAAAGCAGCCCGCCAGTCACCGTGGCCCGCGGCGTAAAGGCCTCTGAGATAATCATCCCGAAAGCTTCCGGCACATGATCGATGCGGGAAATCAGGACCACAAGTGCGCTCAAAATGTAAACCACCACCATGGCTGGCACCAGCTTGGAGGTGACTTTGGCAATGCCCCGAATTCCACCGATGATGACCAAACCCGTTAAAATCGCCACCAGCAAGCCGAAGACCCACTGCCGTGTCGCAAAAAAACTGCTGTCTCCGCCCGTGACATTAATGAGCTGAGTCGTGGCCTGATTGATCTGAAAAACGTTTCCGCCACCGAGGCTCGCGAACACACAGAAGAAGGCGAAAAGACAGGCCAGGACTTTCCCCAGACCTCCCATTCCTCTCTCCGCCAGCCCTTTGCGCAGATACTGCATCCCTCCCCCGTGTACTGTTCCATCCTCATCAATCTCGCGATATTTCACCCCGAGGGTACACTCGGCAAACTTCGTCGCCATCCCGAAAAAACCACTCAGAAACAACCAAAAGGCCACCCCGGGACCCCCGATCGAGATCCCGATCGCCACGCCTGCAATATTCCCCAAGCCAACCGTCCCCGAAACGGCCGTGCTGAGAGCCTGGAAGTGTGTGATTGTCCCCGGATCATCATCCTTGCTGTATTTCCCCCGCACTGTCCGAAGCGCCAGGGCAAAGCCGCTCAAATTGATAAATCGAAAGGCCAGTGTCGTCACCAGCCCGCCCAAGGCCAACCAAACCACCACCCACAAGACCTCAAAATCGCCCACCTTGAACCCGGCAAAGATCAACTTCACAAACCAGCCGGTCAAATTCCCGAACAACTCGTCAAACCTCTCATCCATCCCCTTCGCCTCCTCCTGCGCGTGCAGGAGCCCGGGCAGGAGAAAAATCCCCATCATCATGACCTTTCTGACAAACCCCCACCACATCGACGCATTCTTCTTCATAGGCATGGCCGCTAAGCTAAAGAACTTGTCGCACATCACAAGCATCGAATTAAAAGTCGTCTGAAATCCGCGCAGGTGACAGCTCGCTTGACAGACGGGCGTACCGTCGCACGTCTTCGTATGCCATGACTCCACGATTCATCCCCCTCATTCTCGCCGCCCTGCTTGGCTCTGCGGCGGCCGACGAGAAAGCCACCACCGCCGCGCCAAAAGCCGACCCGCGCGAAATCGGCATTTTCGGCATCGGAAGCTGCCACATCCACGGTCGCTCCGCCAAAGACAACGCCCTCTGGATCCCCGAAATGCGGGAAATCGACCTCCGTTACTACCGCACGGCCCACACGCATTGGCACAGCCTGGAGGCGCAAAAAGGTCAGTGGAAATGGGACGCCCTGGACGAGCAAATGGCCTGGCTCGACGAACGCGGCGTCATCTACGGCGGCCTGCTCATCGGCAATCCGAAGTGGACGGGCAGCAGCGGACTTCCCTCGAAATCCCTCCCGGAGTGGTCAAACTACGTCGAAACCGTCGTCACCCACTGCCGTGATCACATCAAGCGCTGGGAAGTCTGGAACGAGCCGCCGAATTTCACGGCCAAAGGCCAAACGCCAGCCGACTACGCCCAAGTCGTCCGCGCCGCCTATGTCGCGGCGAAAAAAGCCGACCCGGACTGCCTCGTCGGTCTCGCCGCAAAGTCGAACCACCTCGCCTACCTCGCCCAAACGATCGAGGCCGGAGCCAAAGACCACTTCGATTACATCACGCTGCACCCCTACGAGCTCCTGAACGGCGTCGCCGACAACAAAGGCACGGAGCCGCTTTTCCTCAACATCGTCCCGACGCTGCGCAAGATGCTTGCCGACAAAAATCCGGCCAAAAAAGACGTCCCTCTCATCTTCACCGAACTCGGGATCAGCTCGGAGGTCGGCGTCGAGAAGCAGGCTCACGGTCTTGTCAAAGCCTGGGCCCTCAGCCTCGC
>JBNNED010000301.1:0-3361 GCA_050285825.1 Verrucomicrobiales bacterium
CGCGCAGATCGACGTGCAGCGCCAGATTGCCGAGCAGCAGGCCATCGTCGTCGGCGAGGCCCTCAAGCACTCGAAAATCGACATCGTGGGCGGCGAAACAGAGTTCTTCGATCGCATCACGAAGGCCATCACGCAAGGCAAAGCCATCGACCGCACCGTGGACAACAGCCGCGTGCTGGGCGACGTGAAAGAGACCTTCTTCAACGGCGATCCGGAGTATTTCAAGAGCCAGCTGGCGACCTGGATCGACGCCTTCGGGATCGCAAGCGAAGACCTGAAAAACCTCTCCGTAGCCCGCCTCCTCGGCAAGTTGGCCGGCGAAACGAAGGGCGAAGAACGCCAGAAAGTTCTCGGCCTCCTCGGCGCCGCCGAACGCTTCGGCCTCGAAGACCTCAAGGCGGAGGAGCTGCTGGGGAAATTGGCGAAATAAAGAATAAGAACCGCGAAAAACGCGAAAGACGCTAAAAATGGGAGCTGCCGCTCCGGTGTGAATGTGATGAGTTTGGTTTATAAAGAAGAGAGTTACCAAATCATGGGAGCCTGTTTTGAGGTTTACCGTGAGAAGGGTGCTGGCTTTGTGGAGCCGATTTATCACGAGTGTTTAATGCGGGAATTCCTTCTTCAAAAGGTGGCGGCGGTGTCTGAGCCTGAGTTGAGTGTTTATTACAAAGGGGAAATTCTGAACAAGAAGCTGAAGCCTGATTTCGTGTGTTTTGGGAAGATCATCTTGGAACTCAAAGCAGTGAAAGTCCTCGCAGACGAACATCGGGCCCAGGTTCAAAATTACCTGAGAGCGACCGGTTTTGAACTCGGCCTATTGGTCAATTTCGGTCATCAGCCGCTACTCGAATGGGAGCGGATCGTATGGAGTAAAAAGCTGCCTGAAGAGCCAATTCGCCTCCGTGATGAGTAATTTTAGAGTATTTCGCGTCTTTCGCGGTTCAAAATGGTCATCATTAGCGGTTTAAAATTTCAATTTCATGTCAGATCAAGAGCAACAGTTGGAGGGTGGGGCGTATGAGGTGATCCGGGGGCGTCTGGAGAAGTGGGGGGGCGTTTTGCAGGAGCGTTTGGCGAAGCTGAATGCCGAGCGGCAGGAGGTTTTCGGGGCCGTTTCGACTTCGCTGCTTTCGACGGAGCGCATCAGCACGGAGCATAATTGCACGCCCCGGGATCTGGTGGCCATCGGGCACAAGCGCTTCATTTTCGGCTACAATATCCAGTTCGGGCTGAAATCGACGACCGATCCGGCGGATGTTTTTTCGGTTTATGATTACGATCCGGAGACGCACGCGTTTTCGCAAGTTCCGCTGGACGAGGTCTTGGGAAATTCGGCCTTCGCGGATGATTTCCACTACCTTTACAAGTATTACCGCCAGACGGTTTTCGTGAAGTTCATGGTCATCGGGCCGCATCTTTACATGGCCATGCGGATCGGGAAGGAGATCACGGACATCAAGACCTTCAAGTGGTTGCGGAAAGGCGACGGGACGCTGGAGTATCTCGGCAACCGTTTCGACCACGAGTATCAGTTCCCGCCGCAGCAGGAATTCGAGTGGAAGCGGGCGCACCGCGACATGCAGCGCGCGGGCGAGCACCCGCATGTCTCGATCGAGGACCGCGTTTTCGTGGAAACGGTGGGGGGCGATCTCACGATCAAGATCGAGGATAACACGAGTTCGGGGGAAGGGATTTACGCCGAGGACGTGACGGAGCGCGATCAGACGCTGGATGATGCCGAGATTTTTTATGCGACCGTCGGGCCGCTCATTCTCCTGAAAATCCTGCCCTACCGCGAGGAACTCTACCGCTATCTCGTTTTTAATGAGAAGACGAAGACGGTGCATCGCATCGACGCCATCGGGCAGTCCTGCGTGCTCCTGCCGGACGATCACGGGCTCATTTTCTCCAACGGTTACTACTTGCTCACGGGCGAGGTGAAGATTTTTGAAACGGAGCTCAGCGAGATGCGTTTCGAGCGTCGGGTGGCGAGCGCGAACGGGGAGGACACCCTCTTCGCTTTTTATAATCGGAGCAGCGGCGACTACGTCCTGCTTTCTTACAACCTCATCACGCAGTCGGTCGAGACGCCGGTGCTTTGCCACGGCTATTCCATCTTTCCCGATGGGGTGATGGTCTATTTTCGCAGTGAGGAGGCGGCGCAAAAACATCACGCCCTGCAGGTGTGGCAGACGCCCTATCTTTCGGAAGAGGCCGCGATGGCGCAGAAGGCCGGGCAGGGCTCGTTTTTGGCCAAAATCGGCAATGTCGAACTCGTGCGCGGGATGGCGGAATGCCGCGAAATCCAGTCGCTGCTCCGCAAAGACGACAGCTATGGCGGGCTTTATCCCGACTTGGCGAAGAAAACGAGCGACTTGCTGGACAGTTACTTTTGGCTGCCGAAAGAGGAGGCGGGCAATCTCGCCGAGCCCTTGCGCGAACTGCGTCAGGCGGCGGGCGCGGCCATCGATGAGTTTGAAAAAGTCCGGGCGCTGCGGGCCTCCACGGCGGAGCGGAGTCGGGCCACGGAAACGGCGGTGGCGGACTTGCTCAAGGAGATCCGGCTCTCGGCGGGGGGCGATATTTTCGCCTTCGTGAAACAACTCGGCGAGCTGCGGGCGCGGCGCGGGGAAGTCATCGGCTTGCGTGAGCTGCGCTATGTCGATGAGGACTTTGTGGCCGGTTTGGAGAAAAACCTGGCGCAAGCCAGCGAGGAAGTTTCGGCGAAAACCGTCCGCTTTCTTCTCGGCGATGGGGCGCTCGATCCCTACCGGAAAAAAGTGGAGGCGCAGGCCGAGGCCGTGCCGAAATTGAGCAAGGTCACGGAAGCCGATGCCGTGGGCGAAGCCCTGGACGAAGCGGGCGCGGAGTTGGAACTACTCATCGAAGTGGTGGGCAATCTCAAGATCGAGGACGCCACGCAGACGACGCAGATCATCGACAGCGTGTCGGCAATTTACGCCACGCTCAACGGGGTGCGCGCGGAGTTGAAAAACAAGCGGCGGGATCTCGCGCGGGGCGAGGGCGAGGCTCAATTTGGCGCGCAGATGAAGCTGCTGAGCCAGAGTGTCGTCAACTATCTCGACCTCTGTGACACGCCGGAAAAGACCGAGGAATACCTGTCCAAGGTCATGGTGCAGCTGGAGGAAATGGAGGGGCGCTTTGCGGAATTCGACGAGTATGTCGAGGAGCTGGCGGTCAAGCGGGAGGAGATTTACGAGGCCTTCGAGGGGCGCAAACAAAGCCTCCTGGAAAAGAAAAACCGGCGCGCGGCGGCCTTGCAGAAATCGGCCGAACGGGTGCTCGCGGGCGTGAAAAATCGCCTGGAGAGTTTCACGGAAATCAACGAGATCAACGGCTA
>JBNNED010000302.1:0-4046 GCA_050285825.1 Verrucomicrobiales bacterium
GTCGCCCCCGACACCGCCCCCCTTCTCGGAGCCTCCAAAGGCGACCCGCTAAAGGCCTACCTCGCCGACATCTTCACCATCTCCGCCAACCTCGCCGGCATCCCCGGCATCTCCGTCCCCCTGCCCCCTGCGCAAGCCGGAGACCTCCCCGCCGGCCTCCAAATCCTCGGCCCCCACATGGACGAGCACACCATCCTCCGCATCGCCCGCACCCTCGAGCTCACACAGTAAAGCCACCCCGGAGCGCGAGCTTCAGCTCGCCCCACCACAGCGGCGCCCCGCCTGCGGCCTGCCCTCTCCCTCCCCTCATGCGCGCGGCACCTCCCGGGCACCGAGACCAGGCCGGGCCAAACCCCCACCTCACCGCTCCCTGAGCCCCCTCCCCCCGGCCATTCTTCCCTCCTCCAGCTCCAAAAATCCGAAAACACCCTCGACCTTCCCCCCATTTCATCCTAAGACGCGCCCATGTTCGCAGGCACCCACACCGCACTCATCACCCCCTTCCGTAACGGCACCCTCGATCGCGAGGCCTTCGGCAAACTCATCGAACAACAAGTCGCTGCAGGCATCGACGGCATCGTCCCCGTCGGCACCACCGGGGAATCCCCCACCGTCAACAACGACGAACACCTCGACGTCATCAAAGCCGCCGTCGACTTCGCCAAGGGGCGCCTCAAAGTCATCGCCGGCACCGGCGCGAACTCCACCGCTGAAGCCATCGAGCTCACCAAAGCAGCTGAAGACCTCGGCGCGGACGCCTCTCTCCAAGTCTGCCCCTACTACAACAAACCTTCACAGGAAGGCCTCTACCTCCATTACAAAGCCGTCGCCGAAGCGACCGCCCTGCCCATCATGCTTTACTCCGTGCCCGGCCGCTCCGTGGCTGAGATCGCTCCGGAGACCGCTGCCCGCCTCGCCCAAGACTGCCCGAACATCAATTCGATCAAAGAAGCCGGCGGATCAGTCGACCGCATCAACCAACTTGTCCAGGCCCTGCCCGAGGGAATCGACATCCTCTCCGGAGATGATCCCCTCACCCTCCCCTTCATCGCCTGCGGAGCCAACGGGCTCGTCTCCGTCGCCGCGAACCTCATCCCCGAGGTCATGGTCTCCCTCGTCCGCGCTGCCAATGCCGGGAACTTCGCCGAAGCACTGGAGATCCAGAAAAAATACTACCCGCTGCTCTCCACCATGATGGGGCTCGACACCAACCCCGTCCCCATCAAGACCGCCGTTGCCATGACCGGCCTCTGCAGTCCCGAACTCCGCCTCCCCCTCGCCCCGCTCAGCGCCGAGAACGAGGCCACCCTGCGCGGACTCCTCGAAAGCTACGGCTTGATTTGACCAGACAACGCCCGGAAGCCCGCGCCCCCCATCAAAACGCCCAGCTCCGGCGTCCGGATCGCCACTGACGACGTCCAAATAGCCGCTGACGACGCCCAAATTACCAGTGACGGAACGCGGGCTTCAGCCCGCTACTCCCAAACTACCGCTGACGTCAGCCAAATCACCAGCGACGTCAGCCAAACCGCCCCCGAGGTCGCCCCAATCACCACTGGCCTGCCCCAAATCACCCCCGCCCCCTCCCAAACGCCAAGCTGGAGCTTGGCTATTCCTGCCTCCCCCGCCCACGGACGGGACGTCCGTGCCACTTTCTTCCCCCGCCTCCTCCCAATCACCACTGGCCTGCCCCAAATCACCACCGCCCTCTCCCAAACGCCAAGCCGGGGCTTGGCTATTCCTACCTCCCCCGCCCGGGGTACTGTGGGGGGCGGGCTTTTTTTATGAGTCCTTGTCCGGGCTTGGCTCGTCTGTGGCTTGAGGGGTGGTGGGCGGGAGGGAGACGGCTTCGACTTCTACGGTTCCGGCGGCGGGGTCGCCCAGGCGGCGGGGGTTGATGCGGTGGCAGAGGAAGAGGAGGAGGTAGTAGAGGAGGAAGGCGGCGAGGAGCGGGAGGATGATGAGGAGAAAGGTGAAGCCGCCGAGGGTTTCCGCGAAGCTCTCTTTCATGCCTTGGGCGAGGCCGAGGGAGTTCAGCAGTGCGTAGAAGAGAAGGGCGCAGAGCTTGAGGGCGGAGCGCCGGGTGGGGTTATTCCAGGCTTCTTCCGTGCCGTCTGGGAGGAGGATGCCAAGCCCGGCGAAGAGGAGGGCTCCGGTGAGGTAGACCCAGTGGAATTCGTTGACTTTGAGGGTCTCTTCAAAGAGGTAGGAGGAGGAGAACCAGAGGAGGGTGGTGCAGATGAGGAGGATGAGGCGGACGCCGGGGCGTTCGAGGATGGGTGCTTGGGTCATGGGGTTTTAGTCAAGGGGTTCGACGAGGGTTCTCATGCTGTCTTCGATGACGCGCAGTTTTGTTCCTTTGGAGGCGAAGCCGCCGGAAAGGGTCACATCCAATCGGCGGCCGGAGATTTCGGCAAGTCCGGCGGGGCGGAGGTCGGTAAGGGCGGTGCCGGTGGCACCGATGAGGCTGGGGGTGGGTGCGCGGAGCGGGTCTGCGGGGGTGGTGGCGGGCAGGGCGTCTTGGAGCATGTAGCGGTTGAGGAAGGGGATTTGGGGGAGGTATTTGATGATGAGGACGAGGATGACGAGGGAGCCGAGGAAGCCGAGGATGAGGCTGAGGACGGGGCCTTGGAGGGGGGTGAGGAGGTCTTTCCAGCTTCCAAACTCCCGGGCTTCGTCCCATTGGGAGGAGTCTGTCATGGCCATGATGAGGGAGAGGGCGACGAGGAGGACGCCGACCATGCCGGTGATGGCGAGGCCGGGGATGACGAAGATTTCCAGGGCAATGAGGACGAGGCCGAGGATGAAGAGGAAGGCGAGTTCGTAGCCGGCGAGGCCTCCGGCGAGGTAGTTCCCGAAGAAGAAGAGGCCGAAGGCGATGAGGGCGACGGTGCCGCCGACGCCGAAGCCGGGGGTTTTGAGTTCGAGGTAGCCGCCGCCGAGGCCGATCATGATGAGGAGGCCGGAGTAGGCGGCGACCCACCAGGCGAAGCGCTCGAAGCCGGTGGGGGTGGCGGTGACGAGGGGGGCGGAGGTGAGGTTCTCCCGGGCGAGGAGCTCGCCAAGGGAGGAGACGACGCCGGCGGCGAGGAGGGGTTTGTCATCGGGCATGAGGCTGGCGGCTTCTTCGGCGGTGAGGGTGAGGAGTTCGCCTTTTTCGACGGTGACGGGGCCGATTTGCCGCGCTTCTTCTTCGTCGATGACGGTCATGGCTTTGACGACTTCATGGCGGTGGCCTTTTTTGTCGAGGATGCCGCGGACGTGGGCGTCGAAGGCGCTTTCGAGTTTGGCGCGCATGTGTTTTTCGATTTCCATGCCGGTGGAGTTGACGACGGCGGCGGCGCCGATGGTGGAGCCGGGGGCCATGTAGATTTTATCGGTGGCGACGGCGGTGAGGGCTCCGGCGCTGAGGGCTTTTGGGTTGACGTAGGCGTAGGTGGGGAGGTCGAGGCCGGAGACTTGGCTCATGAGTTCCTGGGTGGCGAAGGCGAGGCCGCCGGGGGTGTCGAGGTCGAGGACGAGGGCTTTGGCTTTTTCATCGACGATGCGGGCGAGGGTGCGTTCCCAGAATTTGAAGGATTGGCCATTGACGAGGTCTTTTTCTCCGATGGTGATGCGGACGACTTTTCCGGTGTAGGCTTCTTCGGCGGCGGGGCTGGCGGCGGCGAGGAGGAGGAGGGAGAGGAGGGCGAGAAGGCGCTTCATGATGGATGGAAGATAGGAGAGGCGGCGGAACTTACAAGGGAAAGAGGGATGAAAGAGTGGTGCGCGCGGAGGGTGGGACGGGGCGCTGCGATTGGGGTTGACAGGGGCCGGACTAAATGAGATCCAGTCTCAACTTTTCAATAAACCGATATGAAGCAAGCAAGACAATCATTATCTCTCCTGGCAGTGTTAGCGGCAGCGGGCCTCGCGCCCGGGCAGGAGGCGGCCCCTGGGGTGGAGACGTTGGACCCGACGGTGGTGACGGCTGAGGGGGAGCAGGGTCTGGTGGCGGAGGAGGTGATTAATCCGGAGTTGTCGCTGGGTGGGAAGTTGCCTTTTTC
>JBNNED010000303.1:0-3566 GCA_050285825.1 Verrucomicrobiales bacterium
GAGCCGCTGACAAAGCCCCCGCCTGCAATAACTTCCGCGCCATGTCCAGTTTCCCCCGGCGCAAGGCCAGATTCAGCGGAGTGTCGAGCCAGGGCGTCATCGCCGGATTCGGGCTCGCCCGGAACTCGAGGGCGAGATCAAAGAACTCACGTCCATCGCGCCCCTCCATGCCCACCGCTTGATAAAGCAGATTTCCCCTCGGCGCGCCGTATCGCAGGAGCAAACGCGCCGCCGCGTAGTCCCGCGCCCGCACCGCCGCGTCCAGAGGCAACTCGCCCCGGCTCGGCAGATCGACGCGCGCGCCTTCACGCAGCAAAGCCTGCAGGCTATCGTAATCCTGCTGCCAGAGAGCGAGATGAACGGCCCGTAAACCCTCGGCATTGCGCCCATCGAGATCGACGCCATGGCGTTTCAACAAGGGAATCAGCTCCGTCGCGCTCCGACTCACCGCCGCATGGATCAAGCCGTCGCCCGCCTCATCGCGCTGCGTCACATCGAGCCCCTCGGATAGCAAAAAATCCAGCACCCGCGGCTTGTCCGCACTCAAAGCCAGGTGCGGAAGCCCCTGCGGATACCCCGTCCCGTCGGCGGAGAGATCGACTCCCTGCTTTTGGAACTCGCGCAAGGCCGCGACTTGCCCCGCCTTCACCGCTTCGGGCACCAGTTCGCTAAAAAAAGCCGACTCAATCTCTCCCGCCGCCTCCATCAGACGGAAAAAGAGCGCCAAATTCCCCTCCCGCAAAGCATTGACCAGCAAGGGCGTCCCCTGCCCATCCCGCCCCAGCGGAGAAGCACCGCGCTCCAACAACAAACTCGCCGCCACCAAATCCCCCCGCTCCACCGCCCGCGAGAGCGCACTCCCACCCGCCACGTCCTCGGCATGCACGCCCTGACTGTGCTCCAGCAACACCCGCAGAGCCGGGACCTGCCCCGCCTCCGCCGCCTTCATCAAAGCCGTCTGACCCGAGGCATCAACTTCATCGACCGGGACGCCTTCCACGACGAGAGCCTCGATCAAATCCGCCTCACCGGCGGCCGCCGCCTCGTGCAGCGCGGCCAACGACACCGCGACGCCCTTCTCTTCCAGCAACAGGCGCGCCTGCCGTTCCCGCGAATCACAGGAAACAAGGACACAAGCCATCCCTACAACAAGGAACGACCAGAGCACTCTGGAAACTGACGGAGGAAACAACATGAAAAGGGGGTCGCCACTCTGCTAGCAGATCAGACGCCCCCTGACAAGTCGGCTTTGAAGCCACTCGTGACTCAATTTCTCTTTTTCAAGCTTTCCCGAAAACCAATCCGCCGTTCTCGACCCCGACCCTGATGTGGTCGCCATCGAGGAATTTTCCGGCGAGGACTTCCAGGCTGAGTTTGTCGAGGAGATGCTTTTGGATGGCTCGTTTGAGCGGACGCGCGCCGTAAACGGGGTCGTAGCCCTGATTGCCAAGGAATTCCACCGCTTCGTCGCTGAGTTCCAAAGACAGCCCCTGTTTGGCCAGACGCGCTTTCACGCGGTCGAGCTGCAGTTCGACAATCGAGCCGATTTCGTCACGTCGCAAGCGATCAAAGATGACCGTTTCGTCGATGCGATTCAGAAATTCCGGGCGGAAATGCGCCCGCAGAGCGTCGGTGACTTTCGCTTCGCGCTGTTCGGGATTTTCCTCGTCCATGATGTGTTGGCTGCCGATGTTCGAGGTCATGATGAGCACGGTGTTGCGGAAGTCCACGGTGCGACCCTGACCATCGGTAATGCGCCCGTCGTCAAGGACTTGCAGGAGGACGTTGAAAACATCGGGATGGGCTTTTTCCACTTCGTCAAAGAGCACCACGCTGTAGGGCTTGCGCCGCACGTGCTCGCTGAGCTGACCACCTTCTTCGTAACCGACGTAGCCCGGAGGCGCGCCGATGAGACGCGAAACGGCGTGTTTTTCCATGTATTCCGACATGTCGATGCGCACCATCGCGCCTTCGTCATCGAAAAGAAACTCCGCCAGCGCCTTGGACAGCTCGGTTTTCCCCACCCCGGTCGGCCCGAGGAAGAGGAAGGAGCCAATCGGCCGGTTTTCGTCCTGCATCCCGGCCCGCGCGCGGCGCACGGCATTGGAAACGGCCTCCACCGCCGTCTTTTGACCGATGACGCGGCGTCCCAGCCGCTCTTCCATTTTAACCAACTTTTCGCGCTCGCCTTCCTGGAGGCGGCTCACCGGAATGCCGGTCCACGAGGCCACGACTTTGGCGATGTCTTCCTCCGTCACCTCCTCGTTGAGAAGCTGCGAGGTGCCTTGCAATTTTTTCAAGTCCTCCTGCTGCGCCTCCAGCTCGCGCTCCGCGCCCGGCAGCTCACCGTAAGTGATTTCCGAGGCGCGCGTCAGATCGCCCAGGCGCTTGGCCTGCTCGGCTTCGGTGCGCAGGGCGTCGATTTTTTCCTGCAAGCTGCGCGTCTTGTCGATGACCTCTTTTTCGTTGCGCCACTGCGCGGTGAGACCCGACGATTCTTCCTTGAGATTCGCCATGTCCTCTTTGACCTTGGCCAAACGCAGCTTGCTCGCTTCGTCCGTTTCTTTTTCCAAAGCCTGCCGCTCCATTTCAAGCTGCATGACCTGACGCTCCAGGCGGTCGATTTCCTCCGGCATGGAGTCGAGCTCGATTTTCAGTCGCGAAGCCGCTTCGTCGATCAAATCCACGGCCTTGTCGGGCAAAAAACGGTCGGAAATGTAACGATCACTCAGCGTCGCCGCCGCCACGATGGCGCTGTCCTGAATGCGCACGCCGTGGTGCACTTCGTATCGTTCTTTCAGCCCGCGCAAAATGGCCACGGTGTCTTCCGCACTCGGCTCGCCGACCTTGACCGGTTGGAAACGGCGCTCCAAAGCCGCGTCTTTTTCGATGTATTTTCGGTATTCATCGAGCGTGGTCGCTCCGATCGTGCGCAACTCACCGCGAGCGAGTTGCGGCTTGAGCAAGTTCGAGGCATCGACCGCTCCTTCACTCGCCCCAGCGCCCACGATGGTGTGCAGTTCGTCGATGAAGAGGACGATCTCGCCATCGGAGTCGGTGACGTCTTTCAAGAAGGCCTTCAGGCGGTCTTCAAACTCACCGCGATACTTCGCTCCCGCGATCATCCCGCCCAAATCGAGGGCGATGACGCGCTTGTTTTTCATCGAATCCGGCACGTCGCCACTGACGATGCGGCGGGCCAGTCCTTCCACAATCGCTGTTTTCCCCACGCCTGGATCACCGATGAGCACGGGGTTGTTTTTGGTGCGACGCGAGAGCACCTGCAAAATGCGGCGGATTTCCTCGTCGCGACCAATCACGGGATCGATTTTTCCTTCGCGCGCCTTGGCGGTCAGGTCGGTGCCGTATTTTTCCAAAGCCTGGTATTTCCCCTCGGGGTCTTCGTCCGTGACCTTGTGGCCGCCGCGAATGTCCTGCAAAGCCGCTTCCAGCTTCTCCGCCGTCAAGCCCGCCTCTTTCAGGAGCTTTCCGCCCGGCGAGTCCGTTCCGAGCATCCCCATGAGGGCGTGCTCGACACTCAAAAAATCATCGCCCAACTTCTCACG
>JBNNED010000304.1:0-2680 GCA_050285825.1 Verrucomicrobiales bacterium
GATTTTCATTCAGCAAGTCACCTGTCCGGAGTGCCGGGGGGCGGGCCAGGTCATTTCCAATCCCTGTAAAGACTGCGGCGGCGATGGCCGCGTGCAGGCCCCGGATCGGGTGAAAATCCGCATTCCGGCGGGAGTCGATGACGGCACGCGCTTGCGCTCGACGGGCAATGGCGATGCCGGGCTGCGCGGTGGTCCGGCTGGCGATCTCTATGTCTTTTTGCACGTGCGGGAGCACGATGTCTTCCAGCGGGATGAGGACGATTTGTTCTGTCAGGTGCCCCTGCCCTTCTCGGTGGCGGCTCTCGGTGGGGAGTTGAAAGTCCCGACGCTGGAAGGGCAGGCCTCGATCAAGATCCCAGCCGGCACACAGGGGGGGACGACCTTCCGCCTGCGTGATCGCGGCATCATGAGCTTGACGACGAAGCGCAAGGGCGACTTGCACGTCGAAGTGCAGGTCGAGGTGCCGACGAAATTGAACAGCCAGCAGAAAGAGAAGCTCAAGGAATTCGCGGAGTCGATCGGAGAGGAGAACTCGCCGATCCAGGACTCGTTCCTCGACAAAGCGAAGCGCTTTTTTGACCGCTGATGACTCGCGGGAGGACCTGACTATGGATCGTTTCTGGCTTCCCGCATCCGCTTGGTCGGTCTCGCCTGCGCTGAGCGGGGAGGAGGCCCATCACTGCGCGCGCGTGATGCGCAAGGGGCGTGATGACGAGATCGAGGTCTTCGACGGAGAGGGGCGGGTGGCGCGGGCGCGACTCGGCGAGGTCGGCAAGCAGCGGGTGGAGCTGGAGTGGCTCGGGGAGGCGCGGCTGGTGACTCCTTTGCGGCCCCGGATCACGCTGGCGGTGGGCATTCCGAAGGGGAAGACGATGGATCTGATCATCCAGAAAGCGGTCGAGCTCGGCGTGGCGCGGATCGTGCCCTTGCTGAGCGAACAGGGCGTGGTGAAGGTCGAGGACGGCGGGCGAAAGCGGGAGAAGTGGCAGCGCGTGGCCTTCGAGGCTTGCAAGCAGTGCGGGCAGAATTTTTTGCCGGAAGTGGCAGAGCCGCAGCGCGTCGGGGATTTTTTGCAAAGCTGGCAGGCCGGGGGCGGGCTGGGGTTGGTGGGGGCCTTGCGGGACGAGGCACGGGCTTTGGGGAAGGTCTTGCGAGAGGCTGATTTGACGGGTGAGGTCGGGCTTTTGGTCGGGCCGGAAGGGGATTTTTCAGCTGCCGAGTATGAAACGGCCTTCGCGGCGGGTTTTCAGCCGGTGGACTTGGGGGATTTGGTCCTGCGGGTGGAGACGGCGGCGCTCATGATGGTCTCGGCGCTGCGTTGTGAGGCCGGGGCGCGGGCCGGGGATTGATTTTTGCGGGGGAACTTGCTACGAGCCTGCCGTCATGGCGAAAGCATTCGAAGTTCTGCTCTATTACAAGTATTGTCAGCTCGCGGATCCGGAGCGGTATGCGGCGGATCACCGTCGGCTCTGCCGGGAGCTGGGTTTGCGCGGGCGGGTGCTCATCGCGGCGGAGGGGATCAATGCGACCTTGTCCGGGACGCGGGAAGATTGCCGGAAATACCGGGAGGCGATGGAGGCGGACGAGCGGACGCGGGGGATTCATTGGAAAATCGACGAAGAGGACGGGCATGTGTTTCCCAAGCTCTCGGTCAAAGTGCGCGAGGAGGTCGTCACGCTGGGGCTGGGCGAGGAGGATTTTTCACCGGAAGAGCTCACCGGCGTGCACTTGTCGCCCGCGCAGTGGCGGGAGATGATGCGGCGGGATGACGTCGTGCTCCTCGATGCGCGGAACGATTACGAGTGGGAGCTGGGACGCTTCGAGGGGGCTTTGTTGCCGGAGGTGGCGAGTTTTCGGGAACTGCCGGAGTGGGTGCGGGCGCACCGGAAGGAGTTGGAAGGGAAGAAGATTTTGTCGTATTGCACAGGGGGGATTCGATGCGAGAAGTTCAGTGGTTTTTTGGTGAAGGAGGGCTTTGAGGAGGTGTATCAACTCGACGGAGGGATCGTCACTTACGGAAAGGACGAGGAGGCGCGCGGCGAGGGCTTCGAGGGTGAGTGTTACGTCTTTGACGAGCGGGTCACGGTGCCGGTGAACCGGACGGAGGGCGCGCGGATCATCTCGCGCTGTGTCGCTTGCGGGGAGCCGAGTGCGCGCTATCGGAATTGCGAGTTCAAGCCTTGCAATGCCCAGATTTTCCTCTGCGAGAGCTGCGAGGCGGAAAATGGCTGCTACTGCGATGCGACCTGCCACGGAGCGGCGATCTTAACCCGGGCCGCGATCGTAGCGGAGTGAGATGGGCAGAGGGGGGGCTGATGGGAAGATGTCGAAGCTGAGGGGGTGCGGGCTGAAGCACCCTGAAGGGCATTTTACCCGCGTTCCGTTTCGCTCATTGGTATTAGAATTTGACGGTGTCGCCGAGGCGGGCGATTTCGATGTCGCCTTCGTGTTCGGCGCGCAGGGCTTTGGCGAGGGCTTCCGAGCGGGCTTCTTCGCCGTGGACGAGCCAGACTTTTTGGCGGGGGCCGGTCATGGCCTTGAAGTAATCGAGGAGCTCGGAGTGGTCGGCGTGACCGGAGAAGGAGTCGAGCTCTTCGACCTGGGCCTTGAGCTCGTATTCTTTGCCGAAGATTTTCACGCGCTCTTCGCGGTCGCGGATGCGGCGGCCGAGGGTGTTGTC
>JBNNED010000305.1:0-5180 GCA_050285825.1 Verrucomicrobiales bacterium
GGTCTTTGATTACACGCGGGTGGCTCCAGTGCAGGTCTTTGATGGCATCAAGGACTTGGGTTCCAATCCCTTCCCCTACGCGCTCGTCGCCGTGATGCTGGTCGTCTCCACCCTCGTTTTCCTCGGCTCGAAAGCCCTGCTCGGTCGCTCGAAACTCGGCACGGCACCGCGACCGAAAGGGCGTTCCAGCGAGGTCTCACCCGGGAAAGGCGTGGCCTGGCTCTGCACCTTGTTCTTTTTCGGCGTCTTCTTCATCTCCTCCCTGCCGCACCTCGGCGTGCTCCTGCTCTCCCTGTCGGAAGGCTGGTACGCCACGATCATTCCCGAGCATTGGACGGGAGCGCATTACGTCGAGGGCCTCAGCCACCCGCTTGTCGTTCCCTCGATCCAAAACAGCCTGATTTACGCCTCCGGGGCGACCCTGGTCGATGTCGTTCTCGGGGTGGCCATCGCCTGGGTGGTGGTGCGCAGCGACATCAAAGGGCGGAGTCTGCTGGACGCCCTCGTCATGCTCCCCCTGGCCGTGCCGGGCCTCGTTCTCGCCTTCGGCTATCTCGCACTTTCCCAACCGGGCGAACCCTTCCATTTCCTCGTCGGCGCGGGCGAAAATCCGCTCCTCCTGCTTGTCGTGGCCTACGCGGTGCGACGCCTGCCCTACGTTGTGCGCGCGGCCGTAGCCGGCTTGCAACAGAGCAACATCGCGCTCGAAGAAGCGGCGCGCTCGATGGGCGCCAGCCCGGTGGGGACGCTGCGGCGCGTGGCCCTGCCCTTGCTCGGGGCGAACGTCATTGCAGGAGCCATTCTCGCCTTCGCCTTCGCCATGCTGGAAGTCAGCGATTCCTTGATTTTGGCTCAGCAGGCCGAGCACTTTCCCGTCACCAAGGCCATCTATTCCCTGCTCAGCACCCTGGGTAATGGCCATGAACTCGCAGCCGCCCTCGGCGTGTGGGCCATGATTTTCCTCGCGATCTCGATCATCGGAGCCGTTGTCCTGGGAGGCAAAAAAGGCGGACTCTTCCGGATGTGAGGGCTGCTTTGGCGAGTCCGGGAGGGAAAAATGGAAGTTGATTGAAAAAAGTCCTTGCTTTTATCGCTGTGACGTGGTGAATTCCCGCCCCGCTAGCGAGACTTCCAGTTCCCGCGCGCAACTTTTGATCGTTTTAATCCCATGGCCTACGCAATTTTCAAAACCGGTGGTAAGCAGTATCGAGTGCAGGAAGGTGACACGCTGAGCGTGGACAAGCTTCCCGTCGGTGCTGGTGAAGAGATTAAGTTTGGTGAGGTTCTTCTCATCAACAAGGGAGACGAGACCACCGTGGGTGCCCCCTTCATCGAGGGTGCCGGTGTCACCGCCAAGATCGTGGAGCAGCACCGCGGTAAAAAAGGCGTGGCCTTCAAATTCAAACGCCGCAAGGGTTTCCACAAGACCATCGGCTTCCGCAGTCACCTCACCAAGCTCGAGATCACCGGGATCGAAGGCTAAACCATCAACCTCTTACTGATTTTTAGACATGGCTCATAAAAAAGGACAAGGTTCCGTCAAGAACGGTCGCGATTCACGCAGCAAGCGCCTCGGCGTGAAGAAATTCGGTGGCGAGAAAGTCATCGCCGGCAACATCCTCATCCGCCAGCGCGGCACGAAATGGCATCCCGGCGTCAACGTCGGCATGGGCAAAGACCACACGCTTTTCGCCTTGGGTGATGGCCAGGTCTTCTTCGACCGCAAAGGTCGTCGCATCAACGTGGAACTCGTTGAAGCCTGAGTTTCGCCAAATTCATTTTCCAAACCCGTCGGTTTAGGCCGGCGGGTTTTTTTTATGATGGGATGAAGCCAAGCGGGAGCTTGGCGTTCCGGTGGTGAGAAAGATGCCAAGCGGGAGCTGGCGATCTGGGGGAGAGGCGGCCCCGGGATTTTTCGGGCGGAGGCTTGCGCGGGAGGGGTGGGCTGGTTAGAAGGCTTCGTGGCTGATTCTTTTGTTCATCTTCATTTGCACACGGAGTATTCGACCCTCGACGGGATGTGCCGGACGAAGGCGGTGGCGGCACGGGCGGCGGAGTTGGGGATGCCGGCGGTGGCGATGACGGATCACGGAAATCTCTTCGGCGCGATTTCCTTTTATCAGGCCTGCGAGGGGGCGGGGGTGAAGCCGATCATGGGTTGTGAGATTTATCTCGCGCCGGGATCGATGGAGACGAAAGAGGAGCTGCCGGGTCGCAAGCGCGCGACGCATATGACGCTGCTGGCGGAGAATAACACGGGCTGGACGAATCTGCAGAAGCTGGTGACGAAGGGGCATTTGGAGGGGATGTATTACGGCAAGCCGCGGGTGGATCGGGAGGTGCTGCGGGCGCATGCCGAGGGGATCATTGCACTGAGCGGCTGTATGAACGGGCCGGTGAACGAGTGGATTTTGCAGGATCAGGAGGAGAAGGCGCGGGAGGCGGCGGAGGAGCTGGTGGAGATCTTCGGAAAGGAGAATTTTTACTTCGAAATCCACGATCACGGTCTGGAGCAGCAGGAGAAAATCCGCGAGACTCTGCGGCGCTTTTCACAGGAGTTGGGGGTGCCTCTTGTGGCCGCGAATGACGTCCATTTCCTGAAACCCGAGGATCACGAGGCGCACGATGTCATGATCTGCATCGGGACGGGGCGTTTGCTCCTGGACGAGAACCGCATGCGCTATTCGGATCAGGTTTATTTCAAGACGGCGGAGGAGATGCGCGCGCTTTTTGCCGAGTTTCCGGGGGCTTGCGACGCGACTCTCGAGATTGCGGAGCGCTGCAATGTCACTTTTTCGCTCGATCCGACGAGTTCGGAAAAATACCCGGAATTCCCGACGCCCGATGGCTCGCCGCGCGAGGAGTATTTTAGAAAGGTGTGTTTTGACGGTCTCGCGATGCGTTACACGCCGGAGTATCGGCAGGAGCTGGCGGACTTTTTGGAAATCACGCCTGAGAAGCTTGATGAAACGCTGAAGGAGCGGCTGGAGTACGAAATTGGCATTATCACGAGTCTGAAATTCGCCTCCTACTTCCTGATCACGGCGGATTTCATCAAATGGGCGAAGGACCACGACATCCCGGTCGGGCCGGGGCGGGGTTCGGCGGCGGGTTCCCTGGTGGCGTACACCATGGAGATCACGGACGTGTGCCCGATGCGCTTCGGCCTCCTTTTCGAGCGCTTTTTGAATCCGGAACGGGTCAGTCCACCGGATGTCGATATTGATTTTTGTCAGACGCGCCGACCGGAAGTCATTGATTACGTGCGGAAAAAGTATGGCGAGCGCTCGGTTTCGCACATCATCACCTACGGCACGCTGGGGGCGAAAAGCGTCATCCGCGACGTTGCGCGCGTGATGGGGGTGAGCTACGGGGAGGCCGACATGATCGCGAAGATGATCGAGGCCAAGCCGGGGGTGAAGCTGGCGGGGGAGTTCGAGAGCAAGGCGGAGCTGCGGGAACTCATCGAGAGCTCGACGACGTATCAGGAGCTCTGGGATTACGCCACGAAACTGGAAGGGCTGACGCGCAATGTGGGCGTCCACGCGGCGGGGGTGGTGATTGGCGACCGGGAACTCGACGAGCACGTGCCGTTGACGCGGGGCAACGAGGGCGAGGTCGTGACGCAATACGACATGGGCGCGATCACCGAGGTCGGCCTCCTGAAAATGGACTTTCTGGGGCTGAAAAACATGACGGTGATCCAGGAGGCGGTGAATCACATCCGCGAACACCAGCCGGATTTCGATATTTATAAAATCCCTCTCGATGACAGGCCGACTTTTGACATGCTCAATCGCGGGGAAACCATGGGGGTGTTTCAGTTGGAATCAGGCGGGATGGTCGAGACCTGCCGGAAGTATGGCATCACGCGCATTGAGGACATCATCGACCTTCTCGCCCTCTACCGGCCGGGGGCGATGCAGTACATCGATGAGATGATCGAGGTGAAGGAGGGGCGGCGGAAGGTCAAGTATGAGCACCCGCTGCTGGAGGAGATTTGCGGCGACACCTACGGGGTGATGATTTATCAGGAGCAGGTGCAGAATGCCGCGAAGTTGCTCGCGGGTTACACGCTGGGCGGTGCCGACGTTTTGCGGCGGGCGATGGGTAAGAAAAAACCGGCCGAGATGGCGAAGCAGCGCGAGATTTTCGTGCAGGGCGCGGCGGAGCACAACCAGATCGACGAGCGGAACGCGAACTTGATTTTTGATAAAATCGCGGGCTTCGCGGGTTACGGTTTCAATAAATCGCACTCCGCCTGTTACGGTTACATCTCCTACTGGACGGGCTACCTGAAGGCCAACTTTCCGGTCGAGTTCATGGCGGGTTTGCTCTCGAATGAGATCAATAACACCGACAAGATCGGGGTCTTCGTGGCGGAGTGTCACCGCATGCGCATCGAGATTCTGCCGCCGGATGTGAACCGTTCCTTTTTGCGCTTCACGCCGGAAAAAACGCCGGGTGGCGGGGAGGGGATTCGCTATGGGCTGGCCGCGATCAAGAACGTGGGCACGGAGGCCATGCGCAAGGCTATCGCGGAGCGGGAGGAGAAGGGCGAGTTCAAGTCGCTGGAAGATTTTTGCGATCGTCTGGATTCCAAAGTGGTCAACAAACGCATTTTGGAAAACCTGATCAAGGCGGGGGCTCTCGACTGGACGGGGGAGACGCGGGCGGGGATGACGGCGCGCATGGAGAAGGTTCTGGCAAGTGCGCAGAGTGCGCAGCGGGACCGGGCGGCGGGTCAGGTTTCCCTGTTCGACAGCATGGAGTTCGCGGGCGCGGCTCCGGAGCCGCAGGCTGGCGAGACGGGCGGCGGCGCGGCGGTGGAGGAATGGCCGAAGGATCAACGACTCGCGGATGAAAAGGAGCTGCTGGGCTTTTACGTCACGGGCCATCCGCTGGATAAATACCGCGGGCTCATCGACTCGGATCGTTTTTGTCGCATCGGGCTCCTGGATGAACTCGACATCTCCGACCGGCGCAAGCGCCATCCCTTCGCGGGGATGATCCGCAGTGTGGAGAGTCGGACGACGAAAAAAGGGAAGCCTTTTGGCATTCTGACGATTGAGGATTTCACCGGGAGCGTCGAGTTGATGTGCTGGGCGGAGAGCTTTGTGCCGGCGCGCGAGGCCGGGCTGATGCAGGCGGGCCAGGTCATCCGGCTGGATGCCAGTGTG
>JBNNED010000306.1:0-3660 GCA_050285825.1 Verrucomicrobiales bacterium
TACGGCCTCCCCGAGACCCCCGTCATCGCCAACGGCCAGCCCCTGCTGGTGAAAATCCTCGCCCCCAACATGCGCCCCTGGCAAGTCACCACAGACCTCCCCGGCTTCTGGCAGCGCGGCTTCGCCCAGATGAAAAAAGACCTCGCAGGCCGCTACCCCAAGCACGACTGGAGCGGCGGCGGCATGACCCCGGAGGAATAGCAGGGGAGCGCCGGCATCCCGCCAAAGCGCCTTCACAAGAACGTGGCATGGACGTCTCGTCCATGACCTTTCGCCGCCGTACCCATCGCGCTCGAATTCCCAAAAAACCCACCTCCTGCGCTAGAACCCATTTCCCCTGCGCGGGGAATCACCTCCGCTCTCCCTCCCGCGCTTCCCGCCTCAGAGATCAGGGACGGGACGTCCCTGCTACTTTTTTTCCTCCGGGCGGCTCCTTTACAGGTTTTCGAGGTGCTTCAGGGTCTCTTCCAGTTGGGCGAGGGGCTTCTGGCTCTTCAGGCGCGGGTATTTGCCATCGGCGGGGAGGAGGGGGGCCCCGTTGCGGTGGAGGATGAGGCGGCCTTTTTTGATCTCGATGCTCTGGACGAGCTTGTGGGAGGCGACGAGCCGCAGGCGGACGGTGAGCAGGAGGGTGCGCACGGGCAGGGGCGGGCGGCCAAAGCGGTCCCGCCAGTTTTTCTCCAGTTGGCGCAGCTCTTTCTGGGTCTGCAAGGCGGCGAGGCGGCGGTAGGCCCCGACCCGTAACTCACCGTGCGGGGCGTAATCCTTCGGGAGAAAGGCCGGGAGCTTGGCTCCTTCCTCGGCGGGGTCCCAGCGCGCTTCGGAGAAGACGAGGAAGTCCGCCTTCAGGCTCGTGTCCGGCCGGGGCTGGCGTTGTTTTCCTTTGAGCTGGTCAATGGATTGGCGCAGGAGCTGACAGTAGAGGTCGAAGCCGACGGCGGCGATGTGGCCGGACTGTTTGGTGCCGAGGAGGTTGCCCGCGCCCCGGATCTCGAGGTCCCGCATGGCGATTTTAAAGCCGGAGCCGAGCTCAGTGTATTGTTTGATGGCGTTGAGGCGCTAGCGGGCGTCTCCGGCGGAGATTTGGGACGGGGGGAGGAGGAGGATGGCGTAGGCGCGGCGACCCGAGCGCCCGACGCGCCCCCGGAGTTGGTAGAGATCGGCCAGGCCGAAGCGGTCGGCGCGGTCGATGAGGATGGTGTTGGCATTCGGGATGTCGATGCCGGATTCAATGATGGTGGTGGCGAGGAGGAGGTCGGCGTCTCCGGCGATGAAGCGCTTCATGACGCGGTCGAGGTCTCCCTTGTCCATCTGCCCGTGGCCGATGACGACGCGGCACTCCGGGACGAGCTCGTTGATGCGGCGCTTGACGAGCTCGATGGAGTCCACGCGGTTATGGAGGAAGAAGATTTGCCCGCCCCGGGTCAGCTCCCGCCGGATGGCATTGCGGATGAGGCGCTCATCATAGGAATGGACGGAGGTGGTGACGGGGAGGCGGTTCGGCGGCGGGGTGTCGATGGTGGACATGTCCCGCGCGCCCATGAGGGAGAGGTAGAGGGTGCGGGGGATGGGTGTGGCGGAGAGAGTCAGGACATCGAGCCCGCGGAAGCGCTCCTTGAGCTGCTCTTTATGCCGGACGCCGAAGCGCTGCTCTTCATCGATGATGAGGAGGCCGGGGTTCTTCAGCTGGAGGCTTTTGGAAAGGAGGCGGTGGGTGCCGATGACGATGTCCACCGAGCCATTGGCGAGTCCCTGGAGCGCTTCGTTGCTCTCCTTCGTGCTGCGCAGGCGGGTCAGCAGGGCGATCTGCACGGGGAAGTCGCTCATGCGCTCCCGGAAGGTGCGGGCGTGCTGCTCGGCCAGCACGGTGGTGGGGGCGAGGAGGAGGACCTGGCGACCGCCCGTCGCCACCTTGAAGGCGGCCCGGATGGCGATTTCCGTCTTCCCGAAGCCGACGTCACCACAGATGAGGCGGTCCATGGGCCGGGGGGCTTCGAGGTCGGCCTTGACGTCCCGGATGGCGGTGAGCTGGTCCGGGGTCTCGGTGTAGGGAAAGGCGTTTTCAAACTCCCACATCCACTGGCTGTCGGCCGGGTGGGGCTCGGCGGGCAGGGTCTCGCGGTCGGCCTGCAGGCGCAGGAGCTGGGCGGCGTAATCGAGAACGGCGTTCTCCGCGCTTTTGCGCAGCTTGGCCCATTTCTGATCGCCGAGCTTGGAGAGCTTTGGCTTCCGTCCGCCGAGGCCGACGTAGCGGGCGATGAGGTGGGATTGGTCGATGGGGACGTGCAGGGTAGCGCCGTCTTGATATTCGATGCCCAGCTCCTCAGTGCCGTCGTCTCCCTCCACGATACCGAGGAATTCCCCGATGCCGTAGTCGGCATGGACGACGAGTTCGCCCTCATCGAGCTCGTGGACCTTCGCCTGGGAAGCGGCGTGGCGCTGGTGGTCGAGGTGGTGCCGGGCCTGCACCGGGTGGTGGCGGCCGAAGATTTCCAGGGTGGAGAGCAGGGCGAGCTTTTGGCGCGGGGAGACGAAGCCGCGATCGAGCCGGCCGCGCAGCGAGTGGAAGTCCGGAGGGGGCGTCCCGGCCTCCGTCAGGGCCTCGATGAGGCGCTTTTCCTCGGCGTCGCTCGGGGAAACGAGGAGGAGGGACCAGCCACGGTCGGCCCATTCGGCCAATTGATCCCGGAAGAGGCGGCGGGAACTCTCGGTGAGGATGAAGTCGCCCGCCTGGAAGCCGTGCGCGGGGGAGGGGTGGATGGCGGCGGACCACTCGGCCTCCGGGCTGTCGCTGATGAGAAGGTGGGCGAGGTGGGCGTCATCTTCATCCAGGGCGATGAGGAGGTCTTCTTTCCCGAACCAGGAGCTGAGGGGAGCCTCGGCGGGGAGGCGCTCGGCCTCGATGTCATAGCGGGGGAGCTGGCGCGTGGTGGCCTGGGTGTCGAGGTCGAACTCGCGCAGGGAGTCGATGTCATCGCCGAAGAACTCGACGCGCACCGGGTGGAGGGCATTGGGCGGGAAGAAGTCGATAATGCCCCCCCGGCGGGCGAACTGGTGGCGCTGGTAGATTTGCGGCTCTTCTTCATACTCGTGCTCGCGCAGCCAGTCGGCGAACTCCTCCGGAGGGAGGCTCTGCTCAAGGCGCAGGGAGAGGAGGGTCTCGCCCAGCTTGCCGGCATCCGGCACGGGGGACTCGAAGCTGTGGCGGGAGAGGAGGAGGGGCTTGCCGGGGGCGTTTTGAATCTGGCGCAGGGTGTGGCGGCGCTCCGCCTCCCGCTCGGGGTCTGGCAGCTCTCCCTCGACGGGCGCGGCGGGGTCGGGCAGGAGGAGGGCCGGGGTGCTCCAGAAGCCGAGTTCATCGCTGAGCAAATCCCGCTGCCGGGCGTGGGGGTGGAGTATCCACAGGCGACCGGGCCACTCCCGGACGAGGCCGGCCAGCAGGTAGGCGTGGGAAGCCGGAGGACAGCCCCCGAGCTCTACGGGCGGGCCGTCGGAGAGCCGCTGCGCGAGGGGCTGCCACAGGGAGTCATCAAGCCAGGCGGATTTCTTCATGGGCTGGCTCATGAGAGAGGAAATAGCCGTTCCGGGGGCGCTTGGCAAGGAGGGGGAGGGATTTTCAAGCGGCGGGGAAGGGATGCGGAAGTTTGGCTGCGCGTTGTG
>JBNNED010000307.1:0-4550 GCA_050285825.1 Verrucomicrobiales bacterium
CAGTATTCCGCGGCGTAGGCATTCCCCTCAAACGGCTGATCGGTGATCGGCTGGCTGAAGCGATTGAAGCGCACCCCTTCCGGACGCGTCCACGAAACATTGCCAGTCTCGGGATTGATCCAGGGGAGCTCGGAAGCTCCCATGCTGGAAAGAACGGCTTTCCACGCCCCAACCGAAGTCGAATTCACGTTGAAAGCCCCGGCAACACGCACCCGTGAGGCCATGGCCTCCGGTGCCCGGTTGCCCGCAGCCGAGAGAATGCCGGCGAAATCTTGATCGCCGGACTCGGGACGGAAAACCATGCGCGGGTTCGGCAACTGCTCGGCCCCCTCCGCCAGATTTTCAAACGACAGCGCGCTGTCATAAGTCCCCCCGGAAGTGCTCACATAATCCGGGGCCAGAGTCGAAAAGAAATAGCCATCCCAAAGACGCTCGTTGAGCTCGTAGGAGCTATCCACCATCGTAAAGCCGTTCATCCCGGCAAAATTCGCCACCGTCGTCTGGTCCAGCGGGATGCGCGGATTCGCGTAGGAATTCCCCAGGACGAAACCCGGCTCATATTGATAGCGCGAGGCCTGCGCGTGCTGCAGCTGCCCCAGCGACACCAGCGGACTCTGCGGCACGTCATAAATCACAGCATGTGTGACTCCGTTGATCGGCGTCGAGCCACCTCCGAGATAACCCCGCCAGCGATTGGCGTCCGAGACATCTCCTTGCGGAATGGCTTTGCTCCAATAGCTGCCCTCCGCCACCAAACCGCGATTCCCGCCTCCGCCGTCACCCACCACCCCGGCGCGTGAGCCCGAACGGTGCGCCCCCGCGATGAAGTGCGACAAAGTCCCCCAGCCTTCCCGCCCACTCGAGGGTGCCTTCGATCCGTCGAAAAAGACATTGCCCACCGGAGCCGCCGGGTTGCTATCGATCCACGCCCGCGCCCGCTGGTTCGCATCATCGATCTCCGTAGGATTGCGCATCTCAAAGCGCCAGGTGCCCACCGGCCCCAGGTTCCCTGCGGACAGGTCCTGCACCAAGTGAGGGGTTTTCCCCCCGGAGCCATCCAAGTGCAGATTACTCCGGTCCGTCAAAATTCGCTCCGGCAAAAACGGGCGCGTCGCGTTCTCGTTTTTCCCCCCGTTCCACAAATTGGAATAGCGTGACAAGTGGACATCACCCCCGCCGATTTTCTTGAAAGTGACCCAGGTCGGGCTCGCGTCTTCGTCCAGATTGTTATTGAAATGGCGGCGTGTGCCCCCTTGGAAGCTCGTCCCCGAGACATTCCCGTTCCAATGCGAGTCTTGCAAAACGACATCGCCAAACCAGCCGTAATAATCTTCCGGAATGATCAGAGGCTGCCCCTTCACCGTTCGGTTCGCCGTCGTCTGCGAGGCATTGATCCCGAACTTGTAAGAACCGTTCACATCCAGCTCCGGCACGAGCTTGTTACTCGATGAGCTGAGCTGGGTCGTCCCCGCTGCCGAAAACAAACGGAACTCGCCCGGCTCGAAGTCCACGGGATCGGTCTCCAAGCGGATGTAACTGCCACCCTGGGGACTCGCATCCGTCGGCAGATTACCATTCGAAGCGATGCGCCAATAATCACGCAACCACATCTCCGTGACATAGCCGGAACCATTCGGGAAAGACCCATTCGCACTCGGCTTCTGGAAGTCAATCCGCAGGAAGGGCGCGAAGGCCCATTCAAAGCGATAGCGCTCCGCCTTGATCGGGACGTTGTAAGGGTTCCACATCCCCACCACTGGCTTGATATGCAGGGTCGCGCGGTAGTAATTATTAGCCGCAGGCGGAGACTGCCCCTCCGGCAGGCTTGGCGGCGCGCTCGGCTCGGCTCCCAAATACACCCCGATCTGCACCAGGGCCAGGACGGGCGTCACCCCGCTATTCTTGTGCTGCCGGTCCTGCAGGAAGGCTTGGGAACCGTCGTTTTTATAAGGCATCCAGTCCTGCTGACGCAAATTCGTGTCCACCTTCGGATAAAGCCCGACGTGACGGAACTCGGATCCCAACTTGTTCTCCCACAAGCGGGCGTAATTGTAAAAGTTCCCCCAGTTCGGTCCCGCGCCGCCGCCCACCTGACCTGCGATGCTCTCGCTCAGATAAAAGGCATCCGCATCCGTGACGCTGAAATCATAAACCCGTGAACTGCCATAAGTCGTCGCCTGCGGTCGCCCGCCCAGCACACGCGAGACAAAGCTCTCATTCTGCTGTGATCGATCGAAGACCAGCGACAAGTCCGCCTTCATCCCACCTTCCCGCACGTTCACCGGAAGCCCGTAGCCCCCCGTCGTCACCTCATGAAAATACTCCCGCGGCACCTCCGCATTTCCCGACGCCAGCCCCAGCGTCTCCAGCGTCACATATCGCGTCTGATCCTCCGCGCTCTCCGGCCCAAACTGAGCCGAGGTAAAATCCGCCCCCAGCTTCGTCACATCCCCCATCTGCGCGCTCGCCGCCAGGGCCCGGCGCCGACGCTCTTCCGTCGTTTCCTCCCCCTTCGCCAAATCCACCCGCGCCTTCACTCCCTCATCGCCAATCCAATACGCATAGCGGTCGCCATCCTCGCTCCCCGGCACCTCCACCAGCGGCGCCCGCAATTCCTCGTAAACACCATCCACTTCGGAAGCCAACAGCGCCGAGTTTCCATCGCCCAAAGCCACTTGCGGATCGACATTGCGACCGCTCACCAGCCAGACCGGCTCCGGATTGGCCGCCTCGTTATCCCACGCTCCCGTCCACTGCGCGTTCGGTGCCGCGTCGAAGGCGAGATCCGCCCGCCCCGTCACTCGCCGGTCCGCTCCCGTCTCTCCTTGGAGCTGCCCGATGGCCACCATCAGCGCCATGCGCGCGTTGGCCTTCGCCACCGCCTCCGCGCTCTGATGCGTCGCGCTCCGCACGCTCGCCGCCCCGAACGACAAAAAACCTACCAATATCACCGCCATCAGCAGCAATAAACTCACCGAGACCACCAAAGCGAAGCCACGCCGATGGCAAGAGTGATCATTCTTCATCATTTTTTCAATAGGTATGAATCAAGTAGTTACACCTATTGAAAGAGCATAGCAAGTCAGAATAATTCCATCCCAATCCGCCGAAAACGACGCTCGCTTATTCCTGATTGAGAGGAGCGCCGGCTACGGCATTGAAGCTGGAGAAGACAATGGGCGCGGTCCGGTGGTGCCCGTTGAAGAAAAAGAGCAAGCTGCGGCGCTGCGGGTAATGCTCCCAGTAGCTGGAGTAGACCAGTTTCGCCTTCCCGCCCTCGGAGATCGCCACCTGCAGAGGCAGGGCCTTCGCTTCAGATCCCCACGAACCATCTTTGACAAAGCGGTCTTGTCCGGGTTTGAGGGCGAACTGCTGCTTGCCCATCTTCACGGCGATGGCTTGGTTGGAAAAGTTGAAGGCCCGGTAGTCCCCCTTTTTCAACTCATCGGTGGACAGATCGTAAGCCACGAGGCGCACCCCCTCGGTCTCTCCCTTCGGCAGGGCGAGAATCAGGACGTTGTTCGCTCCGGCCGGGAGATCGACAAAGGCCAGTGGCGGCTTCGGGGCTTCTCCTTCCGCCGGCGGGGCAAAATCCGCTTCGGAGGCCCGCAGGACGAATCGCCGCGGCCCTTGATAGAGCACGGGCACACCCAGCGAGCTCTGGGAACTCCGGAAGGGGTTGATCTCCTCACCACTACGATAAAAGGCCTGGAAATCGTTCGGCAATCCCGAAGGCGCGTAGGTCAGCAGGTAGCACTTCACGCCGCCACTCTGCTGGGCCTGGAGAGCCAGTGAAAACGAGAGGAAAAGGCCAAGGGTCAAGGTCAGCAAACGAGTCATATTCTTAAATCTCTTCAGGTGAAAGCCAGCGGAAGCCTACCACCTGATAGCGGCGACCAAAGCTTTTATTGAGGGGATTCAGACTGTCGTACTCTTTTTCCGGAGCGTCCGCGCTGTCGGTGTATTGCGGAATGCGCTGCACGGTGGCCTCGCACCAGGCCCGCGCCACGATCTCACCCGCCCCGTTGCGGGCATCGCCGTAGGCGCGGATCCGGAAATAATCGGAGCGCACCTGCATGACCGGAGCGAGACTTTGCAAGACATCGCCCTGCAAGAGATAGGCCGCGCTGCCCGCCGTCTCATTCTCACCACCCACCGCGGCTCCTTCGAACTGCGTGCCCGCCGGCACGGTCGCGGCTTGCCCAATGTCGCTGCCCAACTGGTTGTTCACCGCCTCATCCAGAGCCGCTTGCAAGGCCCCCTTGCGCTGCTGCTCTTGGTCACTCGCCTCGGGATCGCGGTTCACAAAATCCGCCATGCTCAGAAACGGCCCCCGCTCTTTCACCTCGGCCACAATGGCTTGCGCCAGCTCATCCAGCTGGGTCTCATCCAGCTGGCGCCAGCCCTGCCAGTATTCCGCGGCGTAGGCATTCCCCTCAAACGGCTGATCGGTGATCGGCTGGCTGAAGCGATTGAAGCGCACCCCTTCCGGACGCGTCCACGAAACATTGCCAGTCTCGGGATTGATCCAGGGGAGCTCGGAAGCTCCC
>JBNNED010000308.1:0-3002 GCA_050285825.1 Verrucomicrobiales bacterium
CCAACTGAACTACCGCTCCGTAGCTGTGGCTGGGCGGAGGTTAGGAGCGGGGGGCCGATTTGACAATATAAAAATGACGCTTTTCTGAAAAAAAAGTCACCGAGCGTCTCAATCCCTTTCAAATCAAGGGTTTCGGCCCTCCCCTCTCCTCTCCATTCAGCGCAGGGGCTCGCTTTCGTCCGGGACGTTGCGCATGAAATCGGCGACTTGAACGAAGAAGGCGCGGAGGGGTTCGGCGGCGATGGCGGGGACTTTGGTCTCGACCATGGCCTCGTCCATCATTTCGATCCAGCGGTCGCGCTCGGCGGTGCCGATCTTGAAGGGCATGTGACGCATGCGCAGACGCGGGTGGCCACGTTGCTCGATGTAGGTGGGGTTTTTCCCGAAGCGGAAGAGGAGAAATTGGTAAAGACGCTCTTCCGAACCTTCCCAATCGTCATCGGGATACATGGAGCCGACAATCTCGTCTTCTTTCACGCGACGGTAGAAGGCGGCGACAAGTCGCTGGAAGCCCAGGTCACCGAGGGTGGCGTAGATGATTTCTTCACTCATAGACGTGGAGATAACAGGCTGGACGGAGCAATCAAGGATTGCATCTGAAGAAATGTCTAAATATGGTGAGATCCCAAGCGTATTCAACGTATTGCTACCATGAGCGAAGAGATCGATTTCAATGCCCCGGAGCCGGGCGAGCTGAGCCAGTTATTGCCCGGATACGAGGTGAAGGAACTCATTGCCAAGGGGGGCATGGGAGCGGTTTACCGGGCGACACAGGTGTCGCTGGACCGCGAGGTGGCCATTAAAGTGCTGCCGGAGGAGTTCGGTGATGAGTCCTTCCGCGCGCAGTTTGCCACGGAGGCGAAGGCCATGGCGCGACTGAATCACCAAAACCTGATCGGGATTTTCGATTTCGGGGAGGTGGAAGGCATGCCCTACATCGTGATGGAATACGTGGCGGGGCAATCGCTCTACCACACGACGTATCAAAACAAGCCCGAGCAGGAAGAGGCGCTGCGACTGATTATGGCGATTTGCGGCGGGCTGGGGCACGCGCACGACGCGGGCATCCTCCACCGGGACATCAAGCCGGCCAATATCCTGATGAACGAGCGGGACGAGCCAAAGATCGGGGACTTCGGTTTGGCGCGTCCAAGCAGCGAAACAGGGGGAGAGGACATTATTTACGGCACACCGGGCTACGCGGCCCCGGAGGTGGTGAACCGGCCGGAAGAAGTCGACCGCCAGTCGGACATTTTCGCCGTCGGGGTGATGCTCCACGAGCTTCTGACGGGGCAACTTCCGGATGACACAGGCACGCCGCCTTCGCGCATCAGCGGTTCCGACCCGCGACTCGACCCCATCGTGCGCAAGGCCACCCATCTGGATCCGGCCCGGCGCTACGCCACAGCTGAGGAAATGGCGGCGGATCTCGCCCCGCTCAAGGGTAAGCTACGCAAGAGCTTGGTCGCGCCCCAGGGAGCGGCAGCCCCCGCGCGTCCTATCCCCGCCAGCCGCGGAGGACGGGCGAAAGCGCCGAAAGTGGGCAGCAACGCGCCTTTCGTACGGAATCTCTTCATCATCGCGCTGCTGAGTGGCGCGCTCTACTTTGTTTACCAAGCCTACGAGGCGAAAAAGGAACGCATCGCCGCAGAAGAGGCGGAAATCGAACGCCAGGCGGCAGCGGACAAAGCGGCGAAGCTCAAGGAGGCTGAAGAAGCCGCTGCGGCAGCGCAAGCGGAGCGGGAGGCCGCGATGAACCAGCAGCCGACGAATAACGAGAGCCCGATGGAAAGCCTCGCGCGCTTGAAGAGCCGTTTACAGGCGGGAGATTTTTCAGAACTCCCGGTCGGGACCTTGAAGGGCGAAGACGACCACTTTTTCTTCGTCGATAAAGAGCTGAGCTGGGATCAGGCGGCGGCCTTTTGTGAGGAATACGGCGGACATCTGGCCACGATTCGGACGGATACCGGCAGCACTTATCTGAATCCCCTCCTGGGCCAGGGGCACGAAGCGGCATGGCTCGGTGGGGCCGCTGTGGGTTCGACCTGGAAGTGGCTGGACGGCTCGGAATGGATTCTCCGTAAGCCTTCGACCTCCCTCGGCCGATTCATCAGCCTGACGAGTGCCGGCATTATCAAACCGGCCAAGCGCAACGAGAAACTCCCCTTCATCATCGAGTGGGACATCACCAACGGCCCCGATAAGGGCGATCTCGCGCAGCAGCTTCTGCGGGTGCGCTCGACCTTGAAAAGCGAGGTGCCGAATTGGCCGCCTGCGACCTTCGCCTTTGAAAACCGACGTTATCTCCTCGTCCAACGAGCCATGAGCTGGACCGAAGCGCGCAAGATCGCGGACAGCGCGGCGGGCAAACTAGCCGTGCCCTCGAACAACGACGAGAATTACTACCTCCGTGATTATCTCGACCAGAATTTAGCTGCTGGTGGCTCCTGCTGGCTCGGCGGAAGCTTGGTCGATGGCGAATGGGCCTGGATCACGGGTGAGCAGTGGACCTTCGCGGACTGGAAACCCGGTGCGCCGAAAGCCGGCGGTGGCGCGGCTGTTCTGCGTTATGTCACGGGCGATCCGGCAGGCTGGGCGGATGCCGCTCCGGACGATCAGACGACGAGCGCTTTTCTCATCGAGTGGAGTGACGACGCGCTGCGGGCGCTGCCGGAGCCAGAGGCGGGCAGTGAATTCGCGGACTTGAAGAGTCGGGCGAAAGAGCTCGTCGGCCAGACCAATCGGACTTATCTCGCTGCGGTGAAAAAAGCGGCGGACGATCTCGTTTGGGAGATGGACACCTGGTTGCGCGGGCTGCCCAAGACCCAGCAGGAAGCCTACGGGCCGGGCGTGCAGCAGATCAAAACGGATCTCGGCAAGAACCCGCACATTTCCGAAAACATCCCGCGCGAAGGCATGCCGGAGAAATTGGTCAAAACCCTTGATCACTACCTCGGCAAGCAGCACGAAGCCAAGGCCACCCTCATCTCGGAACTCAACAA
>JBNNED010000309.1:0-5259 GCA_050285825.1 Verrucomicrobiales bacterium
ATAAAATGCCCTTTTTTCCGCCTTTGAAGAGATTTTTTGACTTTGCGCCACCCATGAAAAAGCGAGCTCTTAGATAGGGCCTGAGCACAAGCTAAGCAGCCCTCAGAGCCAAAAAAATCAGAGGAGTTTTCTACACCGATCGCGCTAAGACATAGTGACAGCAACTGTCTTTTGAGGTTTTTTTTCAGGGCGTACTGGTTGAGAGCGCCTGAATGTGTTCTAAGTATTTCTTCATGAGTGAGTTGAGGTGTATGAGAAGCTTGCGCATGACGGCGGTGAGAGCGAGTTTTTTGGGTTTTCCTTTTTCGAGGAGCCGTTGATAGAATTCTTTAAGGATGGGGTTGAAGCGGGTGGCGACGAGGGCGGCCATGTAGAGGGCTTGCCGAGCGTCTTTGCGACCACCGTAGATGGTGCGCCGTCCACGCATTTTCCCACTGTCACGATTGATGGGAGCGACTCCGGCCAGGGAAGCGGCTTGACTGCGGCTGAGAGTGCCAAGCTCCGGCATGGCGACGAGCAGGGAAAGAGCAGTTTGCTGGCCGACGCCTTTGGTCGTAGTCAGGAGGCGGCAGGGCTCTCGAAAGAGAGATGATTTTTCTTTAAGCTCATCAAGTTGAGTGTCGATTTTATCGATGGTTTTCTGAATGGCTTTAAGGCGTGACTTGACGTGTTTTTCGACGCTTTTGGGCTGAGGGTGTTCGAGCTGTTGGCGCTCGCGATGCAGCTCCAATTTGAGATGACGGCGATACTTGACGAGAGCCTGAATTTCCCCGGTGGCTGGGTCGGTTGGAGGGGTCGCGAGGGGTCGGAAATGAAGTCCAAAATCAGAAAGCATGCGGGCGTCAATTTTATCTGTTTTAGCGAGTAATCCCTTGGCTTTGGCGAAGTTACGCGCAAGGGAAGGGTTGATACGGGAAGCCGGAATGTGAGCCTCGTGGAGGAGCTTGAGGAGGAGTTTTTCGTAACCGCCAGTGGCCTCGAAAATGAGATGGGGGTGGTCGATTTTACGGATTTTGGTAATCAGTTTTTTGATTTCGCGCGAGGAGTTCGGGATGCTTTTTGGAAGTTTTACGAGGTCGGCCTTGGCGACATCAATGCCGATAAAGCTTGTTTTTCGCTGGTTGTTTTCGGTGTTCATGATATGTTTCTATTGGTTTATGAAACCGCTGTTTCCGGTGCTTCTCCGTCTTACGATTCCGAGCTGAAATCACTGAGATGACGCTCAATCAACTGTTCGAGATGATCCGGGAAGAGAGAACTCCGATCAAGCTGTCACGCGTGGTCATAAGCCACCGACAAATTGGCGGTCTGGCGTCCTCCCGTCGATCACCGGGGTGGCCACCCCGGTGATCGACCCTTGCGGTTCGATGAAGGAATGATAAGTCATTTCTTCAAATTCAGAAATATAATAACATACGGTCAAGAAGTAAGATATTTTGTAGAGAAATCTCTTGCCTTCTCAGCCTGGCGGGGTAGGATGATTGTATGAGACGGGCGCGATGGTTGGCTGATTGGGCGAATGAGGAGGGGAAACCGGCGATTTATCACTGTATTTGACTTCGTTCCACTCAGTCCACACGAAATGTCATTTTCTCCTCCGAAAATGATTAAATGAAGCCTTCGGCTAAGCGTTCCCGGGTGGTGGATCGGCGCTTTGTCTTTGGTGACGAAGAGCGCGAACAGTTTCGCATTTTCATGCGCATGTACGAAAACTTTTGATGCCTGCGGCACCCTGCGGGCACGTCGCTGCGCTCCTGTCCATCTTGCTCCGCTTCGGTTCAGGTTGTCGTGTGCTTTCCTACTGCGTGATGTCGAATCACTTTCATATTCTGCTCGAAGTGCCGCCGATGCCGAAGGCAGGACTGTCTGATGCTGAGTTGCTTAGACGTCTTGGATTTCTCTACAGCGAGATGGCTGTCAAGGCAGTCGCTGAGGAGTTGCGGGCGGCGGAAAATGAGACAGAGCGCCAGGAAATTCACGCCCGCTACGCCCACCGTTTCCACAGCTTGAGCGAATTCATGAAGGGCTTGCTCATTCGCTTCACACGCTGGTTCAATCGCACCCACCAACGCAAGGGAACCTTGTGGGAAGAGCGTTTCAAAAGCGTCATCGTCGAGAGTGGCACCGCCGCGCGGACGATGGCTGCTTATATTGATCTTAATCCCGTGCGGGCGGGGATGGTCGCGGATCCGGCGGATTATCGCTGGAGTTCCTATGGTGAGGCCGTGGGGGGAGGCCGGAAGGGGAATGGGAAGAAGGCGCGGGAAGGTCTCGTCCGGGCTTTTTTAAGTGACGAGGGCGTGGGATTTGAGGCTACAAGATGGCGTTCGGTGGCACGCAAGTATCGCCAGCTCATGGGGATGGCGCTGGCGCGCAAAGACGCAAGACGCGAAGACATAAGACGTAAGACTTATGAAGCGAGGATCGGCGAGAAAAAGGGCGAGAGATTGCCGGAAATGGGGGCGAGCGGGGCTTTGCTGAGGCGGGTGCGGTATTTTTCGGATGGCGCGGTCATTGGGGGGAAAGCCTTTGTGAATCAAGCCTTTGTCTCGGGTCGGGAGCGCTTTAGTGAACGAAGGCGGGACGGAGCGCGCAAGATGCGGGGAATGAGAGCCTGCACGGCGAGCACGCCCTGAAGGCGTTTATCCACATACATACTGTGCAGCAAAGGTTCGTCGAAACCGGTGAGGTATTTGTTGGACACGATGAGGAGTTTGTATGTTTGCACATCTTTCCTCGGGTTGTCCCTGGCGTATTTGCCCGAGAGCATGTCTGGCAGATCCTTGGAGGGGAAGCCATTGAGGGATTCTTCGGTGTGCTCGATGCCATCGATGGTTTTTTTCCCAGAGAAGGCGACGATGGCTTGGAAGGCGGCGTTCTTGTCCTTCAGCTCGCGCTGGATGGCGGTGAAGTAGCGGATGGCGCTCTCGATGTTGCGGGTGACGACCATGCCGCGCGCCTGGCCACGTAGTTTTTTGGTGGCGACGACTTGGGCGAGGAAGTGGTCGACCATGATGCTCGCCTTGGTGTCGATGGTCTGTTGGTCGCTTTCGACGTAAGCGCGTAGTCGTTTCTGAGCCTTGGCGGTGTCGAATTCGGGATTGCCCTCGATGGATTTCCGCACTTCGTAGTAGCTCTTGTAGGTGGTGTAGTTGGCCAGGACGTCGAGGATGAAGCCTTCCTCGATGGCCTGTTTCATCGAATAGAGATGGAAGGGGGCAAAGCCGCCTTCGGCGTTGGCGCTGCCGAACTTTTCGAGAGTGGCCTTTTTGGGAGTGGCGGTGAAGGCGAAGTATGAAGCATTTCGGCCCATTTTGCGGCGGGCCATGGCTTCGAGGATTTTGTCTTGCCAATCCGGAGCTTGCACTTCGCCATCCTCGTCCGCTGCATCAAGCTCTTCGTCGCTGCTGTTCCCACCCAGGGACATGTTGAGCTTGTCGGCGGCCTGACCACTCTGGGAGGAATGGGCTTCGTCGATGATAACGGCGAAATTCTTGTCGCTCATATCGGCAATGCCATCGACGATGAAGGGGAACTTCTGGATGGTGGTGGTGATGAGCTTTTTGCCGTTTTCGAGGTGGGTTTTGAGGTCGGAGGAGTTGTCGGCGTGAGCGAGGAGGTTCTTCACCTCGGAAAACTGCCGGATATTTTGGTCGATTTGGCGGTCGAGGACGCGGCGGTCGGTCACGACAATGACGGAATCGAAGAGGTTGTCCTGTCCAGTCTGGTCATAGAGCTCGACGAGCTGGTAGCCGAGCCAGGTGATGGAGTGGGATTTGCCCGAACCTGCCGAGTGCTGAATCAGGTACCGGTGACCAAGGCCTCGCTTCCTGGTATCGTCGAGGAGCTTACGGACGACTTCGAGCTGGTGGTAGCGAGGGAAAAACAGGGTTTTCTTTACTTTACCGCTTTTCCGATCCTTTTCCTCGGTCAGCTTTGCATAATGCTCGATGATATTGGTGAGACTCTGGCGGGTGAGGATCTCCTGCCAGAGGTAAGCGCTCTTGTGGCCGTTCGGGTTGGGTGGATTGCCTTTGCCGTGGTTGTGTCCCTTATTGAACGGAAGAAAGTAGGTGGACTTGCCATCGATCTTGGTGGCCATCCAGACCTCATCGGGATCGACCGCGAAGTGGACGAGACAGCGGCCAAATTGGAAGAGAGTTTCTTTGGGGTCGCGGTCTTCGCGGTACTGCTTCTTGGCGTGGTTGACGTTCTGGCCAGTCCAGGGGTTCTTGAGCTCAAGGGTGGCGAGGGGCAGGCCGTTGAGAAAGAGGACCATGTCGACCGACTTGTGGTCGGCGCTGGAAAAGTAAATCTGGCGGGTGACGGAGAAGAGGTTGGACTCGAACTTGGCCTTCACCTTGGGATTGAGGTCGTTGTAGGGGAGCCGGTAGAGGAGGTCGAAGTGGGCGTTGTCGACGTCGAGGCCTTTTTTGAGGACTGAGAGGATACCGTCTTTTTTAAGCTTACGGTGGAGGCGCTCGAGGATCTGTTGCCGGTAGTCGGGCTTGTAGCTGAGTTTGGCGAGTTCGTCCGCCTGGGTGGCTTCGAGGAATTGCCAGAACTTGGCTTCGTCGAGAGCGAACTTGGCGTTGAAGTCCTTGGCCTCACCGCGCAGATAACCTTTGCCGCCATAGGAGGGATGATCCTCACCCACATGGCCTTCGACTTCGCCGGGGGCGGTGCCCGCCAGGTGATGTTCGATGCAGGTTTCGAGGGCTTTTTCGGAAGTGTCGCTGCTCATGATTCGATTGGGGTCCAGCCGGATTCGGGGTGCCAATGTTGCCCCCTCGCCTCTCCGGTCAGCAAGGGGGCGAGAAAGGTGGAGAGACTCTCGATGACTTCGCTCAGATCGGGAGCAGACAGCATTCCCTTTCGACGAAAGGCATTCCACTGGAGCTGCTTTCCGGAATCGCCAGAAAACGTTTTCGTTAGAGCGAGAGGGGGCTCCGCAGGGAGCGGGGTTTCCCGCCGCTCGAAGGTCGCCGCGACGGACGCAATGAGCAGGTCTCCCGAAAACGACTGATGCAGCCCGAGCCAATATAAGTCGAAGAAATCCTTCATCCGGCTGTTCTCCAGTCCCAGGGTCACGGCCGCTTCGAACTTCTCGGCTATGACTGTCTCGGAGGGGTAGATGAGGAGGCGTGCCGCCGGAAAATCGAGCAATTCCTGCCATTCCCCCTCGACCGCTTCCGGCGTGATCGCATCACCGAATCCCACATCGATCTGGAGAGAAAGCCGCGCTCCCGCGAGTTGAAC
>JBNNED010000310.1:0-11221 GCA_050285825.1 Verrucomicrobiales bacterium
ATCATAGGCCTGCCGCTCCGCCTCCCGTGCGCTCCCCAGAGCCCGCTCCACCGCCCCCGCGCGCGCCGCCAAAAAACGCTCCGCCACCAAAGCCTGCTCAACCTCCCCGAAAGCCTTCAAAACCACCCCCTGCAAGTCCGCCAAAGCCGCCCGCTCATCCGCCTTCAACCTTTCATACTCCGACCACAAACGCCCGCCCGCCCAAATCGGCTGCGTGGCCTGCCCCGCCAGCGACCACACCCCGAACTCGCTCTTCAGAATATCGCGCAGCGACTCCGTCGTCGTCCCCCCGCTGCCCGTCAGCGAAAAACTCGGGAAAAAGGCCAACTTCCCCTGCTTCAGGAGCCGACCCGCCCCCGCCAAACGCCGTTCCGCCTCCAAAATATCCGGTCGCCGCATCAACAAACCCGAAGGTAAGCCCGCCGGTGGCACGCCCGTCGCCTCCGGCAAACCCCCGATTTTCGCCAGTCGCCCCGCCGGATATCGCCCGATAAGAATCTCCAACTGCCGCCGCGCCTGCTCCCGCACCCCCTGCCAGCGCAGCACCTCCGCCCGCGCCGTCTCCACCTGCGTCTGCGCCAGGCGCAAATCCGTCGCCGTCCCCCCGCTCTCCCCCAGCGCACTCTCGAAGCGGTCCCGCACAATCTCCACCGTCGTCGCCCGCGCCGCCACCGCCTCCTCCGCCAAGGCCACCCGCTCGTTCGCCTCGGCCAAGGCCAACCACGCTTTGACGACCTGCGCCGCCAAACTCGCACGCGCGGCCCGATAAATCTGCCCCTGCGCCTCCGCCTGCGCGATCAAAGCCTCCTGGCCCGCTCGCTTGAAGCCCCACACGTCCGGCTCCCAGCTCACGCTCACCTGCGAACCGTAATTGGTGGAAATCGACGACGGCACCCCGCCCTCGCCAAAGGGAAAACCGATGAAAACCTGCTTCGTCCGCTGCCCGCCCAAGCCCGCGCTCACTTGCGGATTGAGCTCTCCACCCGCCGTCTTCGCCACGGCCTCCGCCCGCCGCACCCGCTCGCCCGCCGCCCGCAAATCCGGATTCCCCGCCCAGGCCTCCGCCACCAGCCGCTCTCCCTCGCGACCCGCAATCCGCCCCACCCACTCACTGTCGACTCCCGCCCGGGCTTCCGCGCTTGCCGCCCAGCCCGGGGGAGCCAGCTCCGCGACTTCGTCCAGCCGGGACTCAGGCGAATGCCCCGCACAGCCGAGCAAAATGCCCCCCGACACGGCCAGCAGCCCGCCCTTGAACGCCCATCGCATGGGCGCAAGATGATGCCTCAGACGGAAAAAACCAGTAAATTTTACCTGTCTCCCGAGTGCGAATCCATCGATATCGTTTCCTGTCCTTGGAAAACTACTGATTTTTTTGCCAGGAAGCCACACTCACAGTAATCCAAGACCGTAGCAAACATATCGTCCATCTCCAAATCCACCTGACCGGCTGTGACTTCCGTCAGGTAAGTCCGGTGCAACAAGGAGTTCGCGAAGGCTCCGAAAGAAAAGTCCAGACGCCAGAGGATCTCACCGGGAGACAACCAAGGCACGATCTTGGCAAAAGCGGCAATGTAACGACGGCCCACTTTCTGGCATTCCTGACGCACTTCCCCCTTCAGATTTTCCGCTCGCTCAATGAAAAAACGCGCCATGAAGCGGGCGAAGAGCATCTGGCTCTGCTCGTTTCCCTGCACCTTGCCCAGCATCGGCTCCATGAAGGCGCGGAGCAATTCCCGCACATCATCAGCGCGGCCTTCGGCTTCCAAACGATCCAAGCGACTGAGCCGTTCGGCGTTGACTGGCAAAATCAAGCGTTTTTCCACCGCAGAAACCAGCTCCGCTTTCGAGCCGAAATAATACTTCACCGAGGCCACATTGGCACCAGCCGCACTGGTGATATCCCGTAGTGAAACGGCACTAAAACCATTCTCGGCAAATAGGCGCTCCGCTTCTTCGATCAAACGCTCTTTCGTGCCGTGATCATGCGTCTTGGTCATCGTTCTCATACTGCTCTCAATCATCTTGCCCCAATTGAGTACCACAAAGATGACCAATCATCAATCAACTCTTCCTGATCAATTCCACAGCAAAATCAATACCCCTTCATAATCAATAGCTTTACCGCGAAAAAAAATCGCCCGAAAGATAACTAGATCAGTAACATTCTCGCATTTTCAGCATCTTTTTCAATCTGTTGACGCAGCTCACCTACATTCGCAAAGCTCCTTTCCGACCGAATTTTTTCCTCAAAGCTCACCTCGACCCAGCGACCATAAAGATCCGGCGTGCCGCACGCTAAAAAATGCACCTCAAGCAAGCGCCGGCCATCAGCGGAAACCGTCGGGCGCCGCCCCACATTGGCCACCCCCGTTTGCCAACCCTCACCCCAGTCCCCCCTCACGGCGTAGACTCCGTCCGGTGGCAAATACTCTTCGCCAATCCGGAGGTTGGCCGTCGGAAAGCCGAGCTGCCTCCCGAGCTGCCGTCCTTTCACCACCTCTCCGTAAACGGAAAAAGAGCGCCCTAATAATTGCCGCGCCATGGCCAGGTCGCTGCGGCCGAGGCACTCCCGAATCCAAGTGCTGCTGATGCGCCGGCCCGCTTCGCAGACCGCAGGAACGCCTTTGACCTCCGTGTCGGGTAAGCAAGTGGCCAACTTTTCAACTGTGCCGCGTCGCCCCCGGCCAAAGGACCAATCCGCGCCGACGGCCACCGCGCTGAGGACGCAAGCCCGCAGTTCGCCCGCGAAATCCTCCGCCTCTTGCGCCGCACGCTCCGGCGTGAAGGGCAGCACGACCAAGGTCTCCACCCCCATTCCGTTCAACAACCGCTTCTGGTGAGGAAGGCTGCTGAGCAAACGCTTCGGAGCCCTCTCCGGGGCCAGCACCCGCGCGGGATGGGGATCGAAAGTCAGCACTCCCAGCTTTTTGCCGTCCGCACGAGCAGCCTCGATCACGGCTTGATGACCGCGGTGCAGGCCGTCGAAAACCCCGAGAGCCAAGGTGGCCCCCGCGAGCGATTCCGCCAGATGATTCAAAATCTCCATCAGTGCCGCCGTTTATTGCGCAGGTATGGAGGCACGTCCAAGTCCTCGCCATCCAACAAATTCGGCTCTTCGCCCGTAAAGCGCCCTTTCGGTCCTCCGTCGAGTTCCAGCTCGGCTTGCCCGCCCGACTGGCGCTCTTTTTTCTCTTCTTTTTTCACTTCGCGAGGCGGCAAATCGACGAAATCCTCCGTCTCTTGCTCAGGCTCGGACTCTTGATCGGGTTCATCATCCAGCTCATCCCAAATATCCTCCTCTTCTGTCTTCTGAGCCTCCAGGCGCTTGAAAACCGGGCCTTTCTTCCGCACTTCCTCAACCCGCACCACTTCGACTTCTTCCTCGACTTCCTCCTCCTCGTTTTCGTCCTCAAGCTCCTCATCTTCAGCCTCTTCTGCCAAGGGTTCCTCCTTCACTTCCGCAGCGGAACCCACCTCCACAAAGTCCATATCGGCCTCGTCTCCCTCTTCTTCCTCCTCGTCAAGTTCCTCGGCGACGGCTTCTTCTTCCGCCTCCTCCTCAGCCAGCACCGGCTCTTCCTCGTCCTCTTCTGGCTCAAAATGGTCGACCGGCTCCGGTGTCGGCTCCTCTTCTTCCTCTTGAACATCCTCTTCCTCAATAACTTGCGGCTCCTCTTCCTCCGGCACGGCAGCCGCCGCCGTCACGCCCTTTCCCAGCTCGGCACCCACTCCGCTTTGCAACTGATCTTCCGGCAAGGCGCTGATAATCGTGATGCTCAAGGCGTCCTTCATCGCCGGATCGGTCGCGGCTCCGAAGAGCAAATGAGAATCCGCCGGCACGTGCTTGGTCAGCGATTCCATGAGCAACTCCACCTCGTAGAGCGTCATATCTTCCCCCCCGCACACATGCACCAGCACCGTCGAGGCTTCCTTCAATAAAGTCCCCCGGTCCAGCAGCGGACTGGCCAAGGCCGCTTTCAAGGCCCCCTGCGCCCGATTTTCCCCCCGCGCCAGACCAGATCCGAACAAACAACGCGAACGCGTCGTGTCCAGCGCCGTCATGAGTTCGTCCAGACCGACATTGATCAAGCCCGGTCGCAAAACCAAACGGGCCACGGCATTGATGCTATCCGAAATCATGCGATCCGCCGCCGCAAAGGCCTCATGCACCCCTTGTTTTGGCAACACAAGCTCGCCCATGCGTCCGTTGTCAAAGGTCACCAGCGCGTTCGAAAGCACGGCCAGCTCGTTCAAGGCCCGCTCCGCCTGCTCGCGCCGCCGCCGCCCCTCGAAAGCGAAGGGCATCGTCGCAAAAACGACGGTGAACGCGCCCGCTTCCCGCGCCAAACGCGTCACGATCGGAGCCGCGCCAGAACCCGTCCCCCCGCCCAGACCCACGCAGATGAAAACAATTTTCCGCCCCTCCAGCGCTTTCATGACCTCCTCCTCCGCTTCCTGCACCGCGCGCTCGCCCAGCTCCGGATCGCCTCCCGCCCCCAAGCCCTTGGTCAAATTGCGACCCAACTGGACTTTTTCCGCTGCGACCGAACTCGCCAAGGTGCGCACATCGGTATTCAAAGCCAATAATTCCGCCCCCTCCAAACCATCGAGTGCCACCCGATCGAGCATATTCGCCCCCGCGCCTCCAAGGCCAACGATCTTCACGGACGACTCGGGAATGGACTGAGGACGGTTCTTATCAAATGCAATCATATCAGGGTTTCGGTCTTGGCAGAAACTAACGATCAGCCCACCACGATGCCAACGGAAAAAAAAGAAAAGCGTCAGCCGCCACCCCTGAAAAAAAGGCGAGCCGGCGACTCACACTAATTACCCCCCCAGACAATCAGGTGAATCACCGGCTCATTTTAATAAAGCTAGGTCATTTTGTCGCCTCCGTCTAGACTCTGAAAGCCTGCCAGCGGCGACGGGGACGTTTTAAACCGAAAAAGAGAACGGGCGCAAGCATTAAAACACTTATTTTAAACTCAGGGACCGCCAAAGCCTCAAATCGGGTGTTGCTGACGGAGGCCAAAGTACTCGTCGAATTCAGCAAATCAAGCCCTAAAAGCTCACTCGCAAACCAGGTCACTTCGAGAGGGCCATTTGACTTATCATACATAAATTCAACCACTTGCGACTGATACGATGTCGAAGTCAGGCTCGTCAAACCCAGCAAATCCCCGGCATTTTCGGCGCGGAACAAAATCGCTCCCGAACCGTCTTTGATTTCCAAACCGATTTTAGGGAAAATCCCCACATCGAGCCCCAATACCCCCGAACCAAACTCCAAATCATAGACATACCGGAAGGTATCGCCCTCCGCCTGCCAGTTCTCAGACCCTGAAATCACCGCGCTCGCCGACCAAGTCGGTGCGACTCCCAATCCTAACAAATCGCCCAGCGCCCCCTCGTTTTCCACCGCAAACTCGAGGACCCCTCCCCCAATACGAGTCACCGCCTGCTGCCCCGTCAGCATCGCGTGCGCCAAATAGCTGGCCGCCGCCCCGCTCACCTCCAAATCCCAAACTCCGACGCGTTGTTCTTCCGTATCCGAATTCGACACCGTTCCCGTCCCGAACAATCCCGGCGCGTCAGGAATCTCAGCGAAGAGGTTCGTCGGAGAGTGGGAAAAACTCAGTTCGGACAAGAGAGCGGCCCCCTCCTCCAAGACCTCCGCCCACACTTGGGCCCGGGCAGCGCTGCCGCCAAAAAGCCCCAGACTCCATAGGATCCAAACGATTCGATACCCTTTCACGGCTGTTTTTCACTTCACCGGGGAGGCAAAGCCATAAACAGCACAAATAGTTCCAAGTCAATCAGTTATGGAAATTTCATAGTGAGAAAACCGTCACCACATCACTTCACCAAACGCACGAAGTCGATATTGAACAAGCCCCCGCCTTCCCCAACGCACACGAGGTAGAGGTCTCCCCGCTCTCCGGGCGAACTGGCTTGGAGCGCCGTCTTCACCTCCACCCACGTGTCCCAGTTTCCGGTCACCGGCACTGTCACTTCGCCGAGTTTCGGGCCGTCCACCGCGCCGGCGCGCAGCTCGATTTTCCCGCCTTTGCCCGCTGAGGCGACCCGTAGCACGGCCTCCCGACTGGACGTCAGCGGGATTTGGCGGAACATCAGGGCATCGCCAGCGGAAAGTGATCCCACCATGCGTTTCCCACTCGCTTTCCCTCCCCCGAGCACCCGCGGATTGTGCCCCTGCAAGGCGTCGGCCAACTCCGCTTCCAAAGTGCGCGAACGCAGCTTCACGGTGGCCTTGCCCGGTAGCGAACTGGCTGGCGAGCGACCGAAATCCGAATAGCCGGCCTCCAGCAAACCGCCCCGCAAGCCCCCGTCCTTCGGCACTTTCACCGTGCCACTCAATCCGCGCATGAGCGAAGGTCCGGCCTTGCCTTTTTCCAGAGAGAAAATCCACTTCACCATCATGTGGATCTCATCCGGGCTGTGCTGGGGATGCGGCAACATCGGAATCTGGCCCCACACGCCATTCGAGCCCTTGGAAACGCGCTCGACGGCCCGCGCCAGCGCCCCGCTTTCGTGGCGATATTTGTCTGCGATCTCGAGAAGAGTCGGCCCCACCAGCTTTTGATCAATGGCGTGGCAGTTGAAACAATCGCTCTGTTTCATCAGGGTCATTCCCGTCTCCTCCTTCGGCTTTTTGCCGTCCGCCTTCGTCCAAAGAGCGCTCACCGAAGTCGCCCCGGCCATGACGGCGGCCTTCCCGGCGTCCGTCGATTTTCCGTCCTCGGCATCGACGATCTCAACCTCGTAAGCGATCTCCTCGCCCGGGCTGAAAAAATCACCCTCCCGAGGCTTCACAAAGCGCACTTCCGGCGCCGAATTCCCCACCACTACCGTGACCTCCGCCTGGGCCTGCGCCCCCTGCGCATCCCGCACCGTCAGGCTCACCAGCTCATCTCCGGGCTCCGTGAAGCGGGCGGAAATTTCCTTCCCCTCGCCCAGCAGCCTGCCGTCCTTGCGCCGGTGCCATTGATAGCTCAAATCGCCCCCTTCGGGATCCTGCGAACCCTCGGCTGAGAGCGTCACTTCGAGCGGTTCCCGACCGTGGGCGGGCGTGACCGCAGCCACGGCCTTCGGCGCGAGATTCCCCCGCTGGTAGCTGATTTTCACGATCTTGGAGTCGGCATTCGCGCCCCAGGTCTCGCCATAATCCGCCAAATAAAGGCACCCATCCGGCCCGAAAAAGGCGTCGACCGGACGACGGATTTTCAGCGGGCCACCTTCTTCCTCCGGTCCCTGCGCTACCTTGACCTGCCCCGTGAATTTTGCCAATCCCTCGAACACCGCCTTCTCCCCGAGCTTCGCCCACAAAATATAAGGCCGCTGCCAGTCGTAGATCAGCAAATCGCCATCAAACTCCCGTGGGAAGCCGTCGCTTTCTTCAAAACTTTCCCGGTAATGAAACACCGGTCCCGCACAGGCCGTGCGACCGCCCGTGCCCAGGAGTGGAAACTCCGCCGTCTCCTTGTGCCGATACCAAATCATGGGCGACTGCACCGGCGGCAACTCCCGCAGGCCGGTGTTATTCGGGCTGTCATTGATCGGCTTCTCCGGGTTGAACACCTCCTTCGGCGACTCCGCCGCGAAGTCGAAATCGCGATACACCTGCTTCCCGCGCGAATACGGCCAGCCGAAATATCCCGGCTCGCGGATCTGGTTGATGGTGTCAAAGCCATTGGGCCCCCGCTCTTCCTTCGAGGCTCCGGAATCCGGCCCGACATCCCCCGTGTAAACGATCCCCGTCTTCTCATCCACCGTGAAACGCCAGGGATTGCGGAAGCCCATGGCGTAAATCTCCGGCCGCGTCTTCTCCATCCCGACCGGGAACAAATTCCCCTCCGGAATCTCGTAACCGCCCTCATCCGTCACGCGAATGCGCAGAATTTTCCCCCGCAGATCATTGGTGTTCGCCGAAGATTTTTGCGCGTCCCAGGGACTCCGCCCCTCGCGCTCGTCGATCGGCGTGAAGCCATTCGAGCCGAAAGGATTCGTGTTGTCTCCCGTCGAAATATACAACAAACCGTCCGGCCCGAAGCGCAGACAGCCCCCGTGGTGACAACACTGCTCGCGCTGCTCGGGGATTTGTAACAGATCCTTGCGCGACTCCATCACGAGCCGGTCTTCCCGCACTTCAAAGCGACTCACGACCTGCCCGTCGTAATCCTTCGGGGAGTGAATGGCGTAGAGCCAGTGATTCTCCGCGAAATCCGGGTCCAACGCCATCCCGATGAAGCCGTTCTCCTGCTTGTTCTCGACTTCCAGGCGCCCCACCTCCTTGACCTCGCGCGACTTCGGATCCAGCAGGAAGAGCTTTCCGCCGATCTCATTGTAAAAAATCCGCCCGTCCGGAGCCATCGCCATCTGCATCGGCTGCGCCATCCCCCGCGCCAAGACCTCCACGCGAAAACGAAAATCCTCCACCTCGCCGCGCGCTCCCGTCAACGAGAGCACCGCAGCCAATACAAGCAGTCCTAATTTCATCCCCACCATTACTCGCCGAAATCTCTCCGCCTTACAAAGAGACCAGCCCGGAAGGGCTCACCAAGTTGCCGTCTTAATCAAACCACTCATCCTCCGGATCGAAAGCGGGAACCGGGATATTGACGATCTTCATCTTGCCCACCGCGCGGTGGCGCACCCCGGGCGGGATGAAAATGCTCGTCATCGGACGCACCGGCACCAACTCCCCGTCCAACTCCATGTGCCCCTCGCCTTCCAAAATCAAATAAATCTCCGTCAGCTTCTTGTGATAATGCGTCTTCGCATCCACCGAAATATCCACCAGGTGAATCGTCGCCGTCTCGTTTTCCGGCAGCGCAAAAGCCCGCCGCGTCGTCCCGCACGGGCACTGCGTCGGCTCCACTTCATCAAAATGAGTCACAATCGCCTTCTTGATCATACCGAGCATACTGTCCGGTCGCGCCGGAAATTTCAAGCACGCTCACTGCGATCGACAAAGAGCGCCGCGCAACTGTCGCCAAAGACATTCACCGCTGTGCGCGTCATGTCGAGGAGGCGGTCGACCGAGAGGAGCGCGACGACGGCCATTTCCGCGTTGGGAATGCCCGAATTGGTCAGAATGATGAAGATCGCGACCAGGGAGGCCGAGGGAATGCCCGCCACGCCCACGCTTGTGAGCAGCGCCGCGAGCACGACCATGAACTGCGCCCCGAAGGCCAGCTCGATGCCCATGACCTGGGCCACGAAAATCACCGCCACGCACTCGTAGAGCGCCGTGCCGTCCATGTTCACCGTCGCTCCGAGCGGCAGAGTGAAGCTGCTCACCCGCTTGCTCACCCCCGCCTCCTCCTGCACCGAACGCATCGTCACCGGCAGCGTCGCCGAGGAAGAAGCGGTCGAAAAGGCGGTCAGAAGCGCCGTGCGCATGTTGCGTAAATGCGCCCAACCGCTTTCCCGCGTGAGCAGGGTGACGAGCAGCGGCATGATGACGAACATGTGGAGGCCCAGCGCGAGCAGGACGGTGAGGAAATACTTGCCCAGACTGACGAAAATCCCGCCTCCGGCCTCGTAAATCACCGGCAAGATCAGCCCGAAGACCCCGATCGGAGCCAGCGCCATGATCCAGCGCGTCATCACGATCATCGTGTCATTGATCCCCTGGAAAACGCCCTGCAAAGCCCCCACCTGCTCGCCAGGCAGGCGCGTCATCGCCACTGCAAAGAGGATGCTGAAGAAAATCAAGCCAAGGAGCTGTCCGTTATCCGCCGCCGCCGTGAAGATGTTTGGCGGGATCATACGCTCGAAAAATCCGCCCAATTGCTGAGCAAAACCGGTCTGCTCCGCACCGCGCGCCACCGCGCCCGCGACCTTTCCCTTCTCCGCTTCTCCGCTGCTCGCTTCCTGCGCTTGAAAGGCCTCGAAAATCTGCTCGTTCGGTTCCCCGTTCACCAGTCCCGGCTGGATCGTGTTCACAATCAACAAACCGAGACAAATGGCGAGAAAGCTCGAAATGGCGTAGAATCCCGTCGTTTTGCCGAGGAGCCGACCAAATCCCGCCACGCCGTGAAGTCCCGAAATCCCCGCCACCACCGAGCTCACGACGAGGGGCACGATGATCATTTTGAGCAGCAGCATGAACAAGCCACCGAGGTAGCCCGCGACCGCGACCGCGCCATCGACCCAGGGCGATTCGCCCACCCGCCGGAACAAGAGGGCCAGCAAGGTTGCCGAAACCAGGGCGATGAGAATCTGCCAGTGCGCTTTCAACTTCAACATAAGTCCAAGCTAAAAACTCCCGGCCATTTGGGAATAAAAAAACGACGAAATGAACCGGGAGACCTCGGAATGGAACGCCAAGCTCTGCGCTCTCGGCTCACTCCTCTCCCAGCGCCGGCTTTTCTTTTTTCACTTCCTCCGCCTCTTCCTTCACTTCGTAAAGCCGGGACAGGGCAGGCAGTCCACTCTGCAAAAACTGTTGATCGACCTGCTGCGACAAAGTCTCGTCCAGAAAAACATCATAGGGCACCGCCTCGATCCGCAGGTGATGCACCCCCCTCTCCGGAGCCTGCGCCAGGGCTGCGGCCAGCTCGGGCAATCCCGCCACCTTCCGGCCGTTCACCGACTCCACCAGGTGCCCGCCCAGTCGCTCGTAACCAATCGTCGCCGCCGTCGGGATCACCCGCGTGAGCACTACGACCCGACGCCGCCCCTCTTCGTAGTCCTCCGGGTTGTAGAGCACGTCGAGAAGTTCCAGCGGGGCTTTGCTCTCCCAATCTTTCCCGTGCGCTTCGAGGTAATCGACGGATAATTCTTGGAAAATCAAACCTCCCTTGACGAGATAAGGAGGCGCCTGGTCATGCAAATCACGCGGCACCAGTGGATCCGGCGAGCGCTCGAGTCGCGCGCGAAATTCCTTCACCTCCCCGCCCCGGAGAACCTCCAGGCTGACCTCGCTGCCCACCGGATGCAGCCCCCGCACCAAATGCGTCCAAAAGAGCGTCCCGTAGCGCGGATGCTCGTAATAACCCCGGCGGTCGATGGCTTCCCCCGCGATCGACAGCAGCACATCGCCCTTCTCCAGACCCGCTTTCGCCGCCGAACCCCCGGGCAGAACGCGGCTCAGATAAATCCCCCCCTGCGCCTCATCGAGCCCCAGCCAGCGCCGAAAATGCGTGTCCTCCGTCGAGGTGAAGGCCACGCCGAGACTCGGAAAGCCCTCGTA
>JBNNED010000311.1:0-3089 GCA_050285825.1 Verrucomicrobiales bacterium
ATCGAGCATCCCCATTTGCCGCTCCGCCGAGAGCAGCGATTGATGATCGTGCGGCCCGTGCAGATCGACGAGATACTCTCCGATGCGACGCAAAACCCCGAGCGTCGCCGGGCTGTCATTGATGAACTGCTTGTTACTTCCCGTCCCGATGACCCGCCGGATCAACAACTCCCCGCTTTCGCAGGGATCGAAGCCCGCCTCTTCCAAAATGGCATTCACCGCCCCGGCCTCCGCCAGCTCAAAGAGCGCCTCGACCCGGCATTCCTTCTCCCCCGTCCGGATCAAACCCTTGTCCGCGCGCTCGCCCAGGACCAACTTCAACGCACCCACGATCACCGACTTCCCCGCGCCCGTTTCGCCCGTCACCCCGACCAGTCCCCCGCCCAACTCCCAGGTCAGTTGATCCACCAAGGCCAGGTTTTTGATTTTAAGTAAGCTGAGCATTCGGTTTTTGCGATCCGCCGCGTATTATGCAAGTCTCCTCCCGACTGGCAACCATGAGCAGCGAAAAATCGCCCTTCACCTTCACCTTTCTCGGCACCGCCACCTCCGTCGGCGTCCCCGTCATCGGCTGCCGTTGCCCCGTCTGCACCTCCTCCGATCCCCGCAACAAACGCACCCGCTCGTCCGCCCTCATCCGCACGCCTCAGGGGAATCTACTAATCGACGCGGGCCCCGACCTCCGCCAGCAGGCCCTGCGCGAAGACCTCCGCACCCTCGAAGCCGTCCTCTTCACCCACCCCCACCTCGACCACATCCTCGGCTTTGACGAAATTCGCGCCTTTTGCTGGCACCGCGAGGAAAAAATCCCCTTCTACGGCTCTCCCGAAACCCTCGGCGAACTCGAACGCCTCTTTCCCTGGGCCTACCCGCCCCACGAACCACCCCAAAATTACGTCCGCCCCGTCTCCCGCCCGCTCGAAGCTCCCATCGAACTCCTCGGCCTCAAAATCACGCCCATCGACGTCATCCACGGCGCGACCCGCACCTACGGCTACCGCCTCGACCGCCCCGGCGGAAAATCCCTCGCCTTCATCTCCGACGTCAAAACGATTCCCGCCGCGAGTAAAGAACTCCTCCGCGGCCTCGACCACCTCGCCCTCGACGGCCTCCACTACCGCGGGCATTCAAATCACCTGTCGGTCGACGAAGCCATCGCCCTCGCTGACGAACTCAGTGCCCGCCACCTCCACCTCACCCACCTCTCCCACGAAGTCGATCACGCCGACGAGCACCACTACCCCGATCACGTCACTTTCGCCTACGACGGCCTCCGTCTCGCTATCTGAACCCGCCAAAAATTCATGAAAACACTCCTCGCCCTCATCTTCCTCAGCCTCCTTGCCAGCCTCACCGGCGGAGCGGCTCCCGCCCCCATCAACCCCGCCCAAGTCGCCCTCCTCTACAACAGCCAGATCCCCGAATCCAAAGCCCTCGCTGAAACCTACGCCAACCAGCGCCACATCCCGGAGAGGAACCTCATCGGTCTCCCCCTCCCCGCCGAACCCGACCTCACTCGCGCCCAATTCAACTCCCTCCTCCTCAACCCGCTGCGCAAACACTTCACCGATCAAAAATGGTGGACGCTTACCAAAGGCCGCGGCGGCATCACCGTTCCCGAAACGAACAGCATCCGCTACCTCGTCACCTTCAAAGGCGTCCCCCTCCGCATCAAACGCTACGACATGAAGCCCGGCGAAGAAAAAGCCGGCCAATTCGCCAAAAACAACGAGGCCGCCGTCGATAACGAACTCATGCTCATGGGCATCCACGGTCACCAAATCCCCGGCCCGCTCCCCAACCCCTATTTCCAAAAAGACTATCCCTTCGCCTCTTCCCAACTCACCCCCTACCTCCTCGTCGGTCGCATCGACGCCCCGACCTACCCGCTCTGCACCCGCCTCATCCTCGACGCCCTCGACACCGAAGAAAAAGGCCTCTGGGGTCGCGCCTACCTCGATCTCGCCCGCAAGGGGGAAGGTTATAAACTGGGCGACGATTGGCTCGAAAACATCGCCCGTCGCAACCTCAAAGAAGGCATCCCCACCGTCATCGACACCCATAAAGACACCTTCGTCAGCCACTATCCGATGAACGACGCCGCCCTCTACTTCGGTTGGTACGCCCACCACCGCAACGGCCCCCTCCTCAACTCCCGCTTCCAGTTCAAGAAAGGCGCCATCGCCGTTCACCTGCACTCCTTCAGTGCCCAACAACTCACCAACGCCAACCGCAACTGGTCCGCCTCCCTTCTCGCCCACGGGGCCGCCGCCACCCTCGGCAACGTCCACGAACCCTACCTCCAGCTCACCCACCACTTCGATCTCTTCCACGCCCGTCTCCTCGATGGCTACCCGCTCGTCGAAGCCGCCGCCATGGCCCTTCCCTTCCTCTCCTGGCAAAACATCGTCATCGGCGACCCCCTCTACCGCCCCTACGCCCAGCTCTCCAAGATCGACAAATCCCAAACCGCCAACCGCGACTACCACACCCTGCGCGCCGCCGCCCTGTCCTGGCCCGATCCCGCCGAACGCCTCCCCAAAATCGCCGAAGCCGCGCAGAAACTCAATTCCCCCACCCTCCTCGAAGCCACCGCCCTCCTCCTCACCGCCGGTGGTGACCTCCCCAACGCCGAAAAATTCTACCTCGCCGCCCAAAGCGCCTACCCCGCCCCCGCCGACCAACTCCGCCAACTCCTCCACCGCATCGACCTTAAACGTCGCCAAGCCCAAACCCCCGCCGCCCTTGCCCTCATTAGCGAAGGCGACCGCAAATTCGCCGCCATCCCCGAAGCCGCCGCCCTCAAATCCCTCCGCGTCATCCTCGACCCACCCCCACCACCCCCCGCCCAGGCAAAGCCAAAGCCAAAAAATAAGGTGCAGTGAACTTCCAGCCCGCTGATTCAACCCGCCACCCGCTGACCAGCACCACCACGCATGAAAAAACTCCTCATCCCCGCCCTCGTTCTTCTCACCCTCTTCATCCCCGCCCTCCTCCTTTATCAACACGCCCAAAAACAAGCCCCCACCGCCCCGGAGCCCGCGCCCCGCGCGTACAACCGCCACATCCGCCCCCACCACAAAGAACAC
>JBNNED010000312.1:0-6019 GCA_050285825.1 Verrucomicrobiales bacterium
TTCATGACCGGCGGGCTTTTTGAATTTCGTGGAATCGACGTGTCCGCTTTTCCAGGCCGTTTCGTAGCTGTAGGTGGTCGTTTTTTCTTCGCTGCCCCCGAGTTTTTTTTCGGTGGTGGTTTTGCTTTGCTCGGTCCATTGGTACATTTCGACTTCACGCCGAAGGACGAGCGCTTGGGCCGCGATTTGGAAGTCGGGATCACGCAAGGTCTCCTCACCCTTGGCTTCGCCACTGAGGTAGACGAGTTTGTTTTCGAGAGCGGGGTCGACTTTGTCCGCGCTGGCCACGGTGTAGTCCTTGGCTCCCTCGTCGAGGGTTTTGCGGGTTTCCACGGCCCGACCCTCGTTCCACCAGAGGAGGACGAAGGAGACGAGGATGGCGATGATGCCGACGAGGATTCCTTTGAAGGAATTTCCGATACGGCTGAACCAGCCGGTGCTCGTGGTTTGCGTAAATGAATCAGACATAGCGATGGTAGGACTAGCGCCCGCATCGCCATGGGGCAAGCTTAAAGGATGCTATAATTGATCCTATTATTATGTCTGTCAGCTGTTTATGAGTATTTCAGATCCATCGAGGGATCGGTCTCATAAACGAGATCGTAGGAGGAGATGGTGTATTCCTCGACGACGTCGCGCAGGTATTTGAGGTAATTCGGGTCGTCTTCCGCGATTTTCTTTTTGGCGAGAGACTCGAATTCAAGGATGACGGTGAAGGGCCAGTCGCTTTCCGGCGGTATGCTGCGCCCGCTGTGGACGCTGAGCACTTCGGGGATGCGCAATAGAATGCGGCGGGAATCGCGCATGGCTTCCCGAAGCAAGCTTTCGTCGACTTTCTCCGTCAGTTTGTAAAATAGAACCTGTTGGATCATGCGGGTTCAGGAATTCCAACTGAGCGCGCCTTTCTTCAAGGCGTAGACGTAGGCCACGGTGAGGATGCCGGCGAAACTGGACATGCTGAGAAAGACCATGGCGTTTTCGGCGATCAACTCCCGGAAGGTCAGGGCCCAGGGATACATGAAGACCACTTCGATGTCGAAAATCACGAAAAGCATGGCGACGAGGTAGAACTTGACGCTGAAACGCGGAGATCCCTCGCCCACGGGCAGCATGCCGCACTCGTAGGCGGTGTCTTTGATTTCACTCCGGCGGGCGCGCTTGCCCAGCACGGTGCTGAGAACGAGGGCGATGGCCGCGAAGCCGATGGCGACCAGGCATTGCAGGAGGACGGGAAGATAATCTGAAAGCATGATTCCGTGGTTGGGTGACGTTCTGGATCTCGGGGGGCTGGGGTTCGCGGAGGGTTCGGGAGGAGGTGGGCTGAACAAAAAACAACCCGCGTCCGGTGACGCAGGTTGTATAAATGAGGAGTCCGGGGATGACCAGCACGAATTTCTCAGCCCGTGCGGTCAACTGGCGACCGGTCAGGCTTCCTGTTGCGCGGCGAGGAAGTCGCTGTGAGCTTCCTGAATCCGGTCGAGCCCTTTGTATTCCTTGCCATCCTTCTCGGCCATGCCACGGGTGACGAGGTTTTGGAGTTTTTCGTAGGCCCGCAGACGGAGCATTTCTTCGCCGCCGCTCACCGCATTGCGCTCTTTCAATCTCTCATAGACTTCCTCGAAAAGCTCGTTAAAGCCAAAAAACTTATCGCTGGAGCCGAGGACATTCACGAGCTCGTCAGTGACATGATCGGGGAGTCTGCGAGAGAAACGCGTTTTCTTAGTAGTTGCCATAGCGAGATCATCATAGCAGGTATTTTAGAAAAAGCGAACGCAAAAAATCGCCCGCTCAATATTTTTTCGGGATTTGGTCAAACGAAAAATCGAAAAAATCGGATTTTCGGGGTTCGGCGACGAGAAAAAGCTGTTGGTGACTCTTTAATTGTGCCAAAATACTTGGTGGGAACATCTGAAGCAGGTGATGAGCGAGTTTGTTGAGCAATTGGTCGAGCAATTACGGGATCCGGTCGCGGGTGAGCTGGAGGCGCGGGCGGGTTTGCAAAAAAACCAGGTGGAGGACGCCCTGCGCACGCTGGGGCCGGTGGTGCTGGGCGGGATGCAGCGAAAGCGGGCAGCCATGGAGGAGGGGGAGTTCGACCATCTCGTTGATCAGTTGGGCGGTCACGAAATGGCCTTGGACAACATGGGGCCGACGGTTTCGCACGTCATCGAATCGGAAGGGGCGGATCTGAGCGCGGGCGGGGTGCTGGCTCCGGAGGAGGGAGAGCGGGTGGCCAGTCTTTTGTCCGGAAAACTGGGCACGAGCATGGAAGTCGGGCGCAAGCTCATTCCGATGCTGGCTCCCTTGATCATCGGTTTGCTGATGCGGCAGGGGAAGCAGGATCGCTCCACGCCGACGCAGAGCGGGGGAGTGCGCGGGATTTTGGATCGGGATGGCGATGGCAAAATCCTCGATGATCTGGCGGGGATGGCTCTGCGGGAGCTGGGCGGTGGGGGGCGTGGGGGATCTTGGTGGCAGCGCTTGCTCGCGATGTTTTTCGGTCGGCGCTGAGTTCTGGCGGGCGGACTTGAAATCCAGACTGGTCAAGCGACTGGCGGCGGGTTTAGCTCGCGCATGATCGCGTTTAAGGAATGGGAAGTGGTGTGTGAGGCGCTGGCCTCCGGTCGGCAATCGGTGATTTTCCGCAAAGGGGGCATCCACGAAGGACGGGCGGGATTTTCTTTCGCGCACGAAGAGTTCTTGCTCTTCCCGACGCGTTTTCATGCGCAGAACGAGCGGGTGACGGTGCCCGGCGAACCGCCGGCGGCGGAATGGGTGCCGGGCGAAGAGGTGCGTCTGGAGTTTTTCGTGAAAGTCGAACGGGCGGAAACGCTGACGGACTGGGCGGAGGTGGTGGCGCTGGCCGATCAGCATATTTGGACGGAAGAGATCATCCGGGAGCGCTTTGACTGGGAAGGAAAGGGGATGAACGCGGGAAGCATCCATTGCGCCCACGTGCGGGTCGCCAAACTGGCGGAGCCTGTCGTCTTTGCTTACGAGAAGAAATACGGAGGCTGCCGGAGTTGGGTCGAAGTGCCGGAACCGAGCAATTCCTGGCGCGACTCGCTGAGCTGGCTTTGAATTCGCTTCGAGTTCGCTTTGATCTCGCAAGATCGGGATGAAAATTCGCACTTGCCAAGCTGTCGGGCGGAGCGTATCAGCACGGCAGATCAAGCCACTGTAGATCAGGGGTAGAGCAGCTCATTCGAACTGAGCAGGTCGTCTGTTCAAATCCGACCAGTGGCTCCAGTCTTTTTGTTGATAGTTCAAGGGTTTCAAGCCTTTGCTTGTAAGGTTTTCGGCGGTTTGGCCGGATTGGAGCAGCGGAAAGGTTTGCGCTAGTTTGCGTTATTTTACGTAATCAGAGTTGAGTTTTGCTACCCTAGTTTGCTACCCTTGTTCAGAGCGATGAATGGGCCTATGATATCCTGAATTCCGGTTAACACGGCTGTGTTTGCGGTGTCAAAAGCCAGGTATGATCATCCGGCGTTCACCGCAGCATTAAAAGCAGTTCACCCTTCTGGAAACCTACGGGTTGAGCATTGAGGAAGTTTGCCACAGGCTTGAGATCAGCGTAGCGACTGCTACCGCTGGAACAAAGAATAAGGCGGAGCGAAGATGGAGACGGTCAAGCGCCTCAAGGAGATTGAGTAGGAGAACGCCAGGCTTGAAAAAGCTCGTTGCCGAGCAGGCGCTGGATATGGGCACGCTCAAGGAGATCAACCGGCTAAAGTGCTGGCCTGAACCGAAGCAACGTGCAGTCTTGGATTAAGGAGCGGGGTCAAGACCTGCTTCATCAAGCCCGGCAGCCACTGGCGGAACGCCTACATCGAAAACTTGAACTCCCGCTTCCACGTCGTTTTTCTCAACATGGAAATTTACGGCAGCATGCAGGAAGCGATAGTTCTGGGCGAAAAGCACCGGTAGAAAAACAACCACCAGCGACCGCACTCGTCCTTGGGAGGGCTCACCCCGGCAGAGTTCGCGTGCGCTGCCCAACGCCGCTCCTGCCTCTGCACCGATGGACAGCGCGAATTCAAATCGATCCGAGCTCTCTTGGAGCTGATTCATGAACGGGGGCATTTCACAACTGACAACTTAAATCCCCCTTGCCCCCCTCCGTTATTATTGCTAGTAAAAAGTGACTCATGGTTCTTGGCCTTCCCCCCACAGTTAACCAAGGGCGGTAGCGTGCCCCGGACCGCTTCGTATAGCATGATTCACCCAATGTCTCATGCTCATTGACTATTGACCCATCTCCTCCCTCACTCTCAACCCTCAAAGGAACTTCACTCTATTTCTCGTGCCCCAAGCGCCCTTCCAACTCCCGACAGGGAGCCGTCAGAATGCGCGACTCCTCCGCATCCCAAATCGCCATCGTGCCCTAACTCGCTCTGACCTTTTCTTTCCGCAATAACCGCATTGCTTAAAACTGTTCACAAAAACAGCATTTTGAAAGCGTAGAGTCCCTCTCCCCAAATGAGGCTTGAAAAATCACTAGAATCTGGATAGACAGAATACTACCAACCCAGTGGATGGACCACTTTCCACCAATTTAACTGTTATGCTAAAAATATGAGCGAGATAAATTACGAGATAGTTCTCGATCTCCGATACGGTGGGTTCACTGGTGCACAATTAGATAAACTCATGGATGACCCAGTAGTTTCTGAGCATCCAGTAAGTTGCCAATTTGCCTACAGCCCGACATGTGAAGGACCAGATAGCTGGCGAATCATAGTGACCATAGCATCACCGTTTCTTATAGTAGGCGGATCATTTCTTAAGAAGTTAGGCGAAGATCTGTATGGCTGGTTTAAGGGGCAAGTCAAAGAAGTCTTTACGGAGAAGTCTAATGGTGATGGCTATTGCGAATTGCATTTCGATGATGTTTTCATTGAAGTAGGTAATCACCCTTCTGAAGAAGGTTTTGCTGAGATTTGGCGTCAATTACCAGAAGCTCTTCAAGCTGAAGATTTATCATTTAGTAAGCGTTGGTATGTATCTTACGATGAGAAGAATAGCAAAGTAAGCATACATCCATGTAGCTAAACAATAAACCGTTAAAATGGCATAACAAGGCGCTGCACCTAATCCCTGACCCGCCCTGATAGTTACGTTTTATGACCACTAAACCATCAACCCACAGTCTACGCTCGCCCTTTGGTCAGGGATAGGTGAGCTAAGACGTTCTGCTAAAATATGATCGCCCCTCCAGTAGTAAACCTTCTAGTCATCAGGTCGAAGGATATTGATCGGGCGGTGACGTTCTATGAGGTAATTGGATTCGTATTCCAGAAGCACAGTCACGGCTCAGGACCCGAACACTATGCTTCGGAGAAGGATGGATTTGTGTTCGAGATTTACCCGCTATCACCGAAGCAAGAACCAACTATCTGGACTCGCCTGGGATTCTCGGTTGATGATGTTGACGGTCTTGTTGACAAGCTGGTTGGATTAGGGATAAATATTGTATCCCATCCTACAGATTCCGAATGGGGACGCAGGGCTGTCGTGAAGGATATTGACGGTCACACATGCGAGATTACACAACCTATACATGCAGAACAAGGCGGCGCACGCCAACCCGCTACCCGCCGCGAGTCGGAGATTTACGGTGACTAGAACCTTTAACCCCAAGTCGATGGCGCACCCCCGGTAGCGGGTGGGTGAGCTAAAACGTTCTGTCTGAAAAGGCTGCTTACTCCGAGACGGCGCGACCTTTGCATGGCGGGATTCTTTGCGAGATTTAGTGGTTTGGGCGGGGATTGGTAGAGGACATTTTCGGCGGGAGGCGTTGCCGATGGACAGTTTTGGGTGTGCGGATGATGTTTGGTAGCGGACTGGCTCGAGTCCCAGGCGGCGGGCGGGGAGCTTGCTGGCTGATATTTCCTTGCAGCGGGGCCTTGCAGCGTGGCTTTGCTTGCGGTATGAGTGGAGGTGGCAGTTGGCGGATTAAGACGTCGGCGGCGAAAAACGAAGACAGAACAAGGCGGCGCACACCAACCCGCTACCCGCT